>JANLHA010000236.1 GCA_024653845.1 Candidatus Omnitrophota bacterium
CCCACCTTGAAGACATCGCAGGGCTGCCAACAGAACTTGCCATCAACGATGGGATGGCGGTCCAGGTTGATGAGTTTTTCAACTTTGATGCTTCGGGAACATCTTTTACTCTTTATGGAGTGAAATCAATTGAAAGTGTTTTTGGCGACGCGATCACCGCGGTGCAGGGAGTCAATGCCAACGTGACGCAATATTTGGTGCGCAAAGATGGTAGCGTTTTTCCCGACGGCCAGCGTATTCGGCACACGCCCACGTTTCAAAACACACCTTTTTCTTTTCGCCTGCATGGAGTTGACTATCGTTCTGATAAAAATCCTGCGGACCTCAGAAGAGCTTTGGAAAAATATCCGCAAATGAATGGCCGCTTGAGCCCATTGACCGATGAACAGGTGATGGAGTTGTTTCGGGTGACCGAAGCTTTGGAAGTAGAAGTCGCTCGCGAGTTGGCCGAAGAAGCGGGAATTGATTATGTGGAGGGGACAAGGATTCCTTTGGATATTGAGTGGGGTTTTCAAGACGGACAACCCTTACCTGTGATCATCCAGGCGCGACCCATCATTGGAAATTTTCAAAGAGAGTTGACCGCTCCTGCTCCAACACTCTTGGCTCAGCAGGAAATCGCTCGAACTTCAACCGCCTGGGGAGAAACCGCTCCAGAAGGAGTGCAGGGACCGGTGGTTGTTTTTGGGGATGAGACCGATGTTGAAAGCATTCGCCGGTGGGAGGCGCAAAATCCTGGCCCTTATCTTTTGGTCCGATTCAATGTTGCCACAGTGGCTGCTCGGATGCTGGCTCCCACGTCGGGAAATCCGGCCCCTCAGATGCAGGCTAAGGTCATTAGTGACCCCGCGCAGTCTTCGCGCCAAGCCCATGATGTGGCGCGTATCTCACAGCATCTTGATAGCGGGAAACTGGCTTACGCCAATGGCCCGGTTCTGCGAGACGGATTCGTTAATCAATTGACGCTGGTCCCTGACCCGCAAATCCCCGGAGTGTGGGTTTCGCAAGAAAAGGTGACGTATTTTAGCAATGGAGTCAGTGGGCATTTCTATACCGAAAAGTCAGGCGTCGCGGCCGCAGTACCACAGCCGGATGTGCGTACTCAAAAACTGCAAGTTTTTCATGAATTTATTCGTCGTCATTGGAGAAGAATCAGTGAAGGGGCTCCTCTGGAATCTCAGCAGAAAGGCGAGATGGCAAGAAATATCAATCGTCTGTTTTTTGATGGAACTTTGGATCAGCTGCAACTTTTTGCTATTGAAGAAATTTTTCATCAAGACTCAAGACGGGTAAGAGAGCATTTGGAGCAATTTTTAGGCGGCGGTTCAGGAGATCAGGCGCGAAGCACACGCTTAAGGGCTTTGCAAGGCCTTCGGCCAGGGTTAGCCATTTTAAGAGAAGCGCTGAGCAATCCCTTGTACCCGAGTGATTGGGAAAGCCCCTGGATGAGGAATTTGAGAAAATTGTTGGAGATTGAACGCTTTCTGCAAGATCGCGAGAAAAGTGAAGCTATGCCCAGAGACGAGGGGCCAAGTCTTCCTCCAGGCCGGCCCGAAAAATTGGCTGTTTTGTATCTTGAAGACGTCGACGACGAGCGGGCAGCTATGGTTGAGGAATGGAAAAGAGCCTTGGGTGAACGGAGCTCAGAATTTTTCTTTCAAAAAGTTGCCAATTATGATGATGCCGTAGCCTTGATGGGGCAACGGCGTTTTGATATGGTGATCTTTGATATTTCCGCAGAGGGAACTCCGGAGAATAAGCGCAGGTTTAAAGAAGGATTGGACAAGGTTCGACACCCTATCATCCTTTCTCGCTTTGGGAGAGAAATGTTTGTTGACGGTGATGTTGATGTTACAACGGCCGAACGATTGGTTGCCATTTCAAAAAAAGATGGCTTTGAACCGATCATCGAGCAATCGGTTCTTCAAATGCGCAGGGCCCGCGATACCCAGGTCGAGGAATATGAAGCCCGTCTTCGGCCAGAACCTACCGCCCCTGCGGTGGTTATGCCGCAGCGGCCGGAAAAATTGCGAATTTTGTATGTCGAAGATGACCCCGATTCTTCGTTGCTTTTCGAGACCTTCTTTAGGAAAGCATTCCCGGGTGATCAAAGGAAAGAATATGAACTGGTGGTAGTAGATGATTTCAAGAAAGGATTAGCCGAAATCAGGGGAGAGAAATTTGACGTGGTCGTTGCGGATCGGCATGGCGTAGGACCAGACACAGAATTTTTTGAGGAGATGGAGCGGGTGCCGGTAAAGGTTGTTCTGACAAACTTAAGTGCAAGCATTGGGTTGAAAGATCATGCTTTGCAGAGGTATCAGGACGCAGGGCAATTGACGAGATTGGATAAGAACCCTAAGGATCTCAATGGAGAGCTTTTCCCTCTTCTGCGTCGAGCACGTGTCGAACAATTGCAATCCTATGAGGCGGCATTAAGGGCCGCTCAAGCGAGCGCAGCATCGGGAGAGACAAAAAGTGTTGATGAACCCGCATCTTCATCGGAACGTCCGGAAGCGATTTTCGTTTTAGGTTCTAGCCGTTATGCTCAAAATTTTCGGCAAGCCATTCAATCAGTCGTCGGAGAAGAGCAGCAAGTTGTGACCGTCGATACCATTCCGAGGCTGCGACGACTGATGCGGCGTTTCACTCCCTCTTTGATTGTGGTGGACTCTCATTTGGATGGCGATGATGTTCTTGACGAAGTTCTGAGTCTCATTACGGCAGAAACAGAAGGGGTTCCTGTGGTGGTGACCAGCCAGGAATCGGCTTTGCTCAATCGAGAGCAGTTGAGTAGGGGCGGCAATTTGGAAGTTTTGGGCGTTGTCGAAAAACCTTTCTTTATTCGTGACGTGGCTGAGATCATTCGCCAGAATTTTGCGCCAGCTTCTGCGGCTGGTCAACCAAGACGAGAACGAGGGCCCGATGAGGCCATATTGGTGGACGACAAAGTTGGTGGTATCAAGCTCACGCCTTCCGAATGGAATCTTCAAACTCAGGGTCAGGGTGTCAAATTCAACTTTCCCGCAGATCCGGCGCAATGGAAAAGCTTCCCCATCAATGGATTTACCCCCATCATCATCAATATTCGTCCTTTAACGAATTTGCCCCTCTTTTTAGGAGAGACGGAGGAAGAAAAGCCCTCTCCTGCGCAGCTGAGCCTGCGTTAATTTGCCCCTAAATTCCTCATTGTTTCTTACCTTAAAAAATGCTAATATAGAGCGCTTTGGAAGCGTAAAAATACCTTTCCAAATGAATAATGGGTTCTAAAAAGCAGTGATTGAAGAAAAAAAACTGACGATTCGAAAAAGAATTCTGAATTTACTTAAAAACCAGAAGGAGGAAGAGCGGCTTTATAAAAGCCAAGCTATTCTTAAACAGTTTTTTAAGATACCGGAGTACTCCGAAGTTAAAACAATTTTGTTTTACTTCGCTTTTGGTGGTGAAGTTGAAACGATGGAAATGATCAAACGAGCACAACACGAGGGAAAAAAAGTGGCATTGCCCTTTGTGCTCCTCAAGGAAAAAAAGCTGATTCCTATTCTTATTGAAAATTTAGAGGAAGATTTAGAGCATGGCCCTTACGGAATCCCACAACCGTATTACAATGAGTCCAAGATTCTTGACTTAAAGAATCTTGATATGGCTGTGATCCCTGGCTTGGCCTTTGACAAGCGGTGTTACCGCTTAGGGCGCGGCATTGGGTTTTATGACCGTTTTTTGGCTAGATTTCCTCAAGATAAGAAGATCTCCTCTGTCGGCCTCGCATTTGATTTTCAACTCGTTGACTCTTTGCCCACCCAAGAGCATGATGTTCCGGTATCTCGTGTCGTTGTTAATGGATGAGCAATCACTCATCGTTTAAGTGGTTTGCGCGCCCTTTGAGTATAAATATACTCATGTGGGGTGACGATCACATTTGTAATAGAGGGGGGAGTCATCATGTCGGAACAAACTAATATGTATATGCAAACATTCATTCTTTCTGCGATGTTGGTTGTGGGGATCCTTTCAGGATATTTTTTGCGTGCATTCTTTGCGAGTAAGAAAATTCGTGAGGCTGAACAAAAAGCCAAAGATTTAACGGAATCATCGGCCCGCGATGCGGAAACCCGTCGACGCGAAACCGAGCTTCAAGTCAAAGAAATGAAGCTCAAGATGCTTGAAGAGTTTGAAGTGGAAACCAAAGAGCGTCGCGAAGAGATGGGAAATGCCGAAAAACGGATTTTGCAAAAAGAAGAAAATCTTGAGAAGCGGGTCGATCTTTTAGAGAAAAAAGAAAAAGATATTCATACTCGAATCAGTGAATTGCGCCAAGAAGAAGAAGGCGTCAAGTCCAAGCGAGATGAGTTAGCGAAACTTATCGAAGAAGAAAAGCAGCGCCTGCAGGCCATGTCTTCGATGACCAAGGAAGAAGCCAAGAAGCTTCTCTTGGCTCGCGTGGAAGAAGAATTGACTCACGAAAAGGCTGTCCGCATTCGTCAGGCCGAAGAGGCGATTCGTGAATCGAGCGAGAAAACCGCTCGACAAATGATCAGCACCGCGATCCAGCGTTGCGCGTCGGATCACACCGCTGAAACCACGATCAGCGTGGTTGCTCTTCCCAGCGACGAGATGAAAGGCCGCATCATCGGTCGAGAAGGACGCAATATTCGTGCGCTGGAAATGGCTACAGGAGTGGATATCATTATCGATGATACGCCGGAAGCGGTCACGATTTCCGGATTTGATATGGTCCGTCGAGAAATTGCGCGGATCGCCTTGGAGAGCTTGATTGCCGACGGGCGGATTCATCCTGGACGTATCGAAGAAGTTGTGGAGAAAGCCAAAAAAGAAATTGAAAATAAAATCAAAGAAGAGGGGGAGAAAACTGTCTTTGATTTAGGCATCCATGGAATGCATCCAGAATTGGTCAAGCTTATCGGAAAACTCAAATATCGGACAAGCTTTGGTCAAAATGGATTGCTGCATACCAAAGAAGTTGCTCAATTGATGGGATTGATGGCTTCGCAGCTGGGATTGGATCTCAAGACCGCCATTCGTGCTGGGTTGTTGCATGATATTGGCAAAGTTGTGAGTGCGGAAATTGAAGAAGGAACCCATGCTATCGTCGGAGGGAACCTCGCCAAAAAATATGGTGAAAATGATGAAGTGGTTAACGCGGTGGCATCTCATCATAACGAAGTCGAATGCACCACGATTTATGGAATTCTGGTGTGTGCTGCAGATGCGATCAGTGCGTCTCGTCCTGGTGCCCGAGCAGAGACACTTGAAACATATGTGAAGCGCTTAGAGAGCTTGGAAAAGATTGCCAATTCGTTTAAGGGCGTTGAAAAATCTTTTGCTCTGCAGGCGGGCCGGGAGGTCCGTGTTGTCGTCGAGCCTGACAAGATCAATGATGACGAAGCCGTTGTGATGGCCCGAGACTTGCGTAAACGAATCGAGCAAGAGCTCGAATATCCTGGGCAGATCAAAGTGGTTGTCTTGCGCGAGACACGAGCCGTGGAGATCGCAAAATAGTATGAAGATTTTCTGTATTGGCGATATTGTTGGGAAAGTGGGCCGCAAGGCTGTTGAAATGCTTTTGCCGGAACTCAAAAAAGAGTACCAGTTGGATTTTGTCATCGCCAATGCTGAAAACGCGGCTGGTGGATCCGGAATCACTCCGCGGATGGCCGAGCATCTTTTTCGCATCGATTGCAATGTTTTAACTCTCGGGGACCATGTTTGGGACAGAGAAGAATTGGTTCCTTATTTGGAAAAAACTCCTCAGATCATTCGTCCTGCCAATTTTCCGCCCGGCACGCCAGGAAAAGGATGGTGTATTGTCACCTCTTTTTCAGGTGTGAGGGTCGGCGTCATAAACCTTTTAGGTCGAGTTTTTATGCGTTATAATATGGAATGTCCTTTCCGTACCTTTGAGCGAATTCTCGAGGAGATCCGCGATAAGGTGGATGTCGTTGTTGTGGATTTTCATGCCGAAACAACCAGCGAGAAAGTGGCTTTTGGTCATTTTGCTGACGGGAAAGCCGCCATTGTTGTAGGAACGCATACGCACATCCAAACGGCAGATGAGCGTATTTTGCCGAAAGGAACGGCGTACATTACCGATTTAGGCATGACGGGGCCTTATGATTCGGTGATTGGTCAGAATAAAGAAAAGATCATTCAACGATTTCTCACCATACGCCCGGTTAGATTTCAAGTGGCCAAAGAAGACATTCGTGTGTGCGGAGTTGTCGTTGATGTGGATGAAGAAAAAGGTACAGCTCGCAAGATTGAACGGGTTCAGAAAATTTTTATTCCAGATGAGGCTGTAAAAGCACAGTTAGGCGAAGAATAATTCTCAGAAATTGCAGTCCATCTGGAGCGTGTATAAAAAGTCAAACCGTCTGACATCTTCATCAAAGGAGGAGTTATGAGTCCTTGGGATGGATTGAACCGTCGAAAATTCCCTCGCGTCAGTTGCCCGTGTATGGTCACGCTGCGCAATAGCGAGCAAGGTCAAGAGACCTTTTTAACGCACACTGAAAATGTGGGAGTTGGTGGAGTGGGGGTGGTGATCAAAAAGCAGTTGAAGCTTTTTTCTCCTGTCACCCTCGAGCTGGATCCTCTAGATTTGGGCAACAATATCAAGTGCCACGGCAAAGTTGTTTGGGTTGTTCGTCGTCGGAACGAAGATCCCCACAAACCGATGTTTTATGATATCGGGATTGAATTTGCGGATATGGGCGAAGAGGATCGAGAACGTTTGTCAAATATCATTGAGAGATTGCGTAAGGCTAGAAGCATTTAGCGAGACTTAGGCGCCTTAAAAGAGGGTGCCAAGAATTTAAAAAATTTTAAAGAGAAAGAGTTTTTATGATCAAGGTGAGATTTGCCCCGAGTCCGACGGGGTATTTGCATATTGGTGGGGCGCGGACGGCATTGTTCAATTGGATGTATGCTCGTTCTCAGAATGGCATTTTTGTTCTACGGATTGAAGATACTGACCAGGTCCGCTCGAAAGATGAATTTCTGCAAGAAATCCTCGACAGCATGCAATGGCTCGGCTTGAAATGGGACGAGTTTTATAAGCAAAGCGAGCGATTTGATATTTATCGAAAATATGCCAAGCAGCTTTTAGATGAAGGCAAAGCTTACAAAGACGGTGAAGCGGTCATTCTTAAGGTCCCCCAAAAACAAGTCAAAATTTATGATTTGATCCGCGATGAAATTGACGTTGATACCAAAGAGCTCAAAGACCAGGTGCTGATGAAATCCGACGGTTCACCGACGTACAGTTTTGCCTGTGTGGTTGATGATGCGCTGATGGAGATTTCTCATGTGATTCGAGGTGAAGACCATATTTCGAATACCCCCAAACAGATTGTGATTTATGAAGCGTTGGGATTCAAGGTCCCGAAATTTGCTCACCTTCCTTTGATCTTGGATGATGAGCGGGCAAGATTGTCGAAGCGTGCAGGGGCGGTTGCAGTCACTGATTATCGCAAGCAGGGTTTTTTGTCTGAAGCCATTGTGAATTATTTGATGCTTTTGGGCTGGTCGCCAGGAAACAATCAAGAAGTGGTGAGCTTGGACTCCGCAGTAAAAAAGTTTTCTATCAAGAAGGTCAACAAGGCGGGTGCCGCATTTTCTCTCGAGAAGCTCAAATGGATCAATGCTCAATACTTGAAACAGATGGAGACGGGTCGGTTGATGGAGTTGTTGATCCCGTTTTTGAAAGAGCGAGGCTATGTTGACGGAAATGTTGATCAGGATCGTCTTGCCCAAGCTGTGAATCTTTATAAAGGGCGCATTGCAACCTTGGTGGATTTTTTGGATTGGGCGGATTATTTATTTATTGATGACGTTCAAATCATTCCGGAAGATCGAGAGAAATATTTAAGCCAGAATTTTTCTCGTGAGTTTGAGCGTTTGGCTGAGCGCTTGAATCAACTTATAGAATACAACATGAAGACAACGGAAGAAGCGTTTCGAAGTGTGACCGAAGAGTTAGGACTCAAGGCATCGGATTTGGTGCATCCGGTGCGCGTGGCCTTGACAGGCAAGTCGATTGGTCCTGGGCTTTTTGAAATGATGTCTGTTTTGGGGAAAGAAAAAACGGTTCGTCGGTTGAAGGAGGCGTTCACCACGCCTTCGATAAGGAGAGAAGAATGAATCGAAAGAAAATCACCATGTTCATTGTTTGTTTGATGGGGTTGGCTTTTTTGGGGACAGGATGCGCGCATGCTCGTCGTGCAACTGAAAAGATTGTAGAAACCCCCAACAATGTCGACAATTGGATCAAAGAGCATATGTGGTAAGCTTTAAGCGGCCCCGCGTTTGGTTTTGCCCTGTCGTCTAATGGTAGGACATGAGATTCTGGATCTCAGTATCTTGGTTCGAGTCCAAGCGGGGCAGGTAATCCTGACCCATAGAACCTAGAAAGTCGACCATGCCTATTATCTACACGTTCCTCAGTTTGATTGTTGTTAGCCTCCTTTCTTTAGTCGGCGTGTTTACCCTGTCATTGAATCGCGAGCGCTTGAAGAAGATCCTCTTGTATTTGGTCAGCTTTGCCGTTGGAGGGCTTTTGGGGGATGCCTTTATCCATCTCTTGCCTGAAACGTTTGAGAAAATAGGATTCAATATCACCGTCTCGCTTTTGGTTTTATTGGGCCTTGTCTTGTTTTTTATTCTTGAGAAGTTTTTGCGTTGGCAGCATTGTCATATCCCAACCTCGTCGGAACATCGACATCCCATGGTCGCTTTGAATTTGATTGGGGATGCTGTGCACAATGCGTTGGATGGGATGATCATTGCGTCGAGTTTTATGATCAGCCCGGCCATTGGTTTGGCCACGACCCTAGCCGTTATCTTCCATGAAATCCCGCAAGAGATTGGTGATTTTGGCATTTTGGTGCACGGCGGGTTGTCCGTGAAAAAGGCTTTGCAGTACAATCTTTTTTCAGCCCTTGCTGCTTTTGTGGGGGCTGGAGTCGTTTTTGTCGTCGGACCGCACATCCAGGAATACTTAGTTTATATTCTTCCGATCACCGCCGGAGGGTTTTTATATATTGCGGGATCAGATCTTATTCCTGAACTTCATCAGCACGATGCCCGCATTTCAACTTCTGCAGGGCAATTGATTGCCATTTTATTAGGGATTTCTGTGATGGCGCTTTTGGCTTTTATCGAATAATGCGAGCGCTATCGAAAAGAGGTGTTTACAGATGCGTGCCGGTGTGATCGATATCGGGTCCAATTCCATCAAGCTGATGATTGGAGAGCGAGTCGAAGAAAAAATCAATATTTTGGAATCTCTCAAGAATATTGTTCCTTTGGGGAAGTTCACCTTCTTCGAAGAGCGAATCCCGCAGAATCAAATCAACCAGATCATCAGTGTTTTAGAAAAATACAAAATGCTTCTTAAGCAGTATGATATCACCGAAACCATGGTGATTGCCACGACGGCCGTTCGAGAAGCCAGAAATCGCGATATTTTCATCGATGCGGTTCATCGCAAAACAGGATTTCCTATTGAAGTTCTCAATGTGGGCGACGTGGTTTATTACATCGATGCCTACCTTTCTTATAAACTCAAAGACACATTCCCTATCCACGAGAAAAATGTTTTGATTGCTGAGTTGGGAGCCGGGTCGCTCGATATTTCCGTCATGAGAAAAGGCTTTACGGTGATGAGCATCGGGATGCCTATTGGAACATTGATGCTCAAACAATTTATGAACAAGCTCGATGGATCCATGCAGGAAAATATTGAGGCTGTGAAAGAACACATTGCTATTGAGTTTGCTTATTTGAAGCGAATGCTACCTAAAATCAAAATTGACGATATCATTTTGATTTACGAAGACCACACCTATATTCAGAATATTGTATCTCACGAAAAACGCAGCGCTGGATTCTCACAGCTGACGCGGGACGATTCCAATAAGCTGCTAGAGTCCTTGGAAGGTCGCGGGCTTGATGAAATTTCTCGGACTCACAAAATCCCCGTCGATGTCAGCGATACTCTTGGATCCTATGCTTTGATTTTGGGGATGATGTTTGACCTGACAGAAAATAGTTACATTTTTCTTTTGCAGACTTCTCTTCCGGAAGCGTTGTTGGCCAACATGCTTCTTAAGTTGGAACTTTCTGAAAAATACAACAAAACGAATCAGTTGATTTCTGTGGCTACGGCGTTATGTCAACGATTTGACATGGACATGAACCATGTGCGCCAGGTGGCTCAGCTCTCCAAAATGCTTTTTGATCATTTGCGTGAACATCTTTCCCTGAATGAGCCGGACGCCCTGTATTTGATTCTTGCAGCTTATTTGCATGATATCGGACAATTTGTTCATAACCGTTCTCATCACAAACATTCGGAATACATCATTAGCGCATTGAATCTGTTTCGATTGACCGACGAAGAAATCAAAATCATTGCTTGCGTCGCGAGATATCATCGACGGGCGGCACCTAACAAAGCCCATCTTTTGTATAGCTCGTTGCCTTTGGAGAAAAAGATTTTAGTCCAGAAGTTTTCTGCGATTTTGCGGATTGCCAACGCGCTGGATCGGTCTCATCGACAAAAAGTTAAAACGGTTAGTGTTAAGTTGGGGAAGGCCCAGGAGCTTACGATCGTTGTGGCAACCTCGGAGAATTTTGTCCTTGAAAAGGCTGAGTTCAACGAGAAGAAAGATTTGATGGAAGAAATCACGGGCAGCAAGGTTGGTCTTTCCGTCACAGGGTAAAAAGCATGACAGAGTCTCAATCCATCGACAATAAGGAAAAATTTATCCATCGGGATTTGAGCTGGCTGGCTTTCAATCAGCGAGTCCTTGAAGAATCCATGGATCTTGAGAATCCGTTGATGGAGCGCTTGAGGTTTTTAGCCATTTTTGTTCGTAACCTCGATGAGTTTCTTATGGTGCGGGTGGCAGGATTGCGTCGGCTTTTGGATTCTCAATATAACAAAAAAGACAGTTTTGGATATTATCCGCCGGAATTATTCCAAGAAATCAAGACCAAGATTGATGAGTTGCGGGTGCAATGCCATGAGATTTATCAGGGGAAATTGAAAAAAGAAATGGCCAAGCACAAGGTTTTTTTAAAGAAATACGAAGACCTGACGCCGCATCAACAAAAGTCTACAAAACAATATTTCGACAAAGTTTTGTTTCCGATTGTCACGCCTCTTGCCGTTGACCAGGGCCATCCTTTCCCACTGTTGCCTTCCAAGACATTGGCTTTTGCAGTTTCATTGACGAGGCAAGACCAGGCTCACTTTGCGATTGTTCCTGTTCCCAAAGCCATCCCTCGATTGGTCCGTCTTCCGTCGGAAAGCGATGAGCTGAACTTTATTCTTGTGGAAGATGTCATTCGTCAGTATCTCCAGGCTCTCTTTCGGGGTTTTAAAGTTGCCGACAATGTGTTGTTTCGTTTGATGCGCGATAGCGAATTGATTGTCAGTGAAGAAGATGCCCCAGATTTGTTAAAAGCCATTGAGAATGAATTGAGGAATCGGCCGAAAGCCAAAATTGTCAGCTTGGAAATTGAGAAAAATTGCCATCCGGTTCTTCTTGAGATCATTTGCCGATATATGGAATTTTTGCCAGAGGAGGTCACGCGCATCGAAAGCGAATTTGATTTTTCTTATCTTTTTGAAATGATGGGCCAGGTCAGTGGTGGGGATTTGTTTTATCCGGGATATCTGCCTGTGAAAGTTCCCTACGAAAATATTTTTGAGAAAATTAAGGAGGGGGATTTCATTTTGCATTTGCCCTTTTATTCTTTTGAGCCGACGGTGGATTTGATCAGGGCAGCCGCGCGGGATCCGAATGTTTTGGCCATCAAAATGACCCTTTATCGGACCAATGAGGACTCAAGGATTGTGGCCGCGTTGAAAGAGGCCGCGAAAAGTAAAAAACAGGTCACTGTGCTTGTTGAAATCAAGGCACGTTTTGATGAAGAGAAAAATATTCATTGGGTGCGCGAACTCGAAGAAGCAGGATGTCATGTGGTTTATGGGATTCCGGGCATGAAGATCCATTCCAAAATTTCTCTCATTGTCCGCAAAGAAGAAGACCGGATCCGACGTTATGTGCATTTATCAACGGGAAATTATAATGAGAACACGGCTAAGCTTTATACGGACATTGGTTACTTTACCGCCAATGATGATTTTGCTCATGACATTTCAGATGTTTTCAATGTGATCACGGGATACTGTTTACCGTCTCGATGGAAGAGGATCATTTGTTCGCCTTATGATTTGCGGCAGTATTTTTTTGAGCTGGCGGATGCGGAGATTGAATTTCAGAAGAAATATAAGAATGGCCTGATTTTTGCCAAGATGAATGCCTTGGAAGACCCTAAAATCATCGAGAAGCTTTATGAGGCATCATGCGCGGGGGTGAAAATCAAGCTCATTGTTCGAGGGATTTGTTGTTTGATTCCTGGAGTCAAGGGCTTGAGTGAAAACATTGAAGTTAAAAGTATCGTCGGGAGATTTTTAGAGCATTCACGCATTTATCGTTTTCATAATAATGGCGATGACCGGATTTTTGTTGCTTCGGCCGATTGGATGCAGCGCAGTTTTGACCGACGAATTGAATTGTTGTTTGAAATTTCCAAGCAAGACCTCAAAGAGAGTCTTTTGAATATTTTGGATTTTTGTTGGAAAGATACAGCCAAAACCCGTTGGCTTCAGCCGGATAAAACGTATGTTCATCATAAGAATGAAAAAGAAAAATTCAATGTTCAAGATTTCTTGATCAAGCATTATGCCGACTCCAATACTCCCTAAGAATTCCTCGGTTGACCTTTTTGCCACACAAACGATTGAAAAATATCTTCAAGAATTGCATCAGCAGCTTCCCTGCGCGTGCACAGCAAAAAATTTGGAATGCCTTCATGATTTGCGCGTGGCGTCTCGTCGACTGCGAACGGCCCTTTGGGTTTTTAAGAATAAATTTTCAGAATCAGATTTGAAGCGGTGGCGACAGTCGATTCGAAAATTGGCTAGGACGACAGGTCCAGCCCGTGATTTGGATGTGAAGATCGATTTTTTGGCAGAACATTTCCCTCAATTTCTAAAAGGGGTCGAGCGTAAGAGTTCTCTAAAAATGCTGGCCCTCGTGAAGCGAAGGCGTCAAGCGTTGCAGCCAAAGCTTATCCGCGCGATAGAGGATTTTAAGAAAGAGAAAACTCTTGCAACAATTGCAAGGCGTTTGAAGAAAGAAGATCTTTCTCAAGAAAAGCATTTTACGATTAAAAGTCTTGCTCAGAAAAAAATCATGAAACGCATCGATGAAGTGTTGGCCTTTGAATCCCATCTTCATGATCCGCAGAATTTTGATGAATTACACCAGATGAGGATTGCAGCAAAACACCTGCGCTATACGCTGGAATTCTTCAGCCCGTTTTATAGAAAACGTTTAGGTCCGTTTATTGAATCCATAAGAAAAATCCAAAGTCTTTTGGGAGAAATGCATGATTTCTATGTCTGGCAAACATCTTTGCAAGAGATGATCTTCCCTTCTTCGTTAAGAAAAGGGCTGCAGCCGGTTAAAGAAGCCTTTGGTTCTTTTTGTCAACGTCAGTATCTTGAACGTTATCAAGAGTTCTTGCATTACTGGAAGCAATTGAATCGAAGGAAGTTTTTTACAAAACTTTCAGATTTGGTGAGAAATGCCTGATGAAAATTGCTTTGCTTGCGGATATTCATGGGAATTTGCCGGCCTTGGAAAGCGTCTTGAAAGATGTACATAAGCAAGGCTGTGAAGAGATTTGGCATTTGGGAGATCTTGTCGGATATGGTCCTTTCCCTGAGCAGAGTGTCCAGCGTCTGTGTAGGGAAAAAGCGATGAGCATCGTCGGAAATTATGATTTGAAGGTTCTGGAATTCAAGAAAAAGGAAGACGAATGGAAAGAAAAAAAAGATCCAGCCAAGTTTTTTTCATTTCAATGGACACATCGTCAATTGTCTGTGTCCACGAAGCGCTATTTGGCCGCGTTGCCTGAAAAAATGGTGTTGCAACGTCAGAGCGTCCGCTTCCTTTTGGTGCATGGCAGTCCGGAAGCCATTGATGAGCCTTTGACCAAAGATACGCCTCGACGACGATTTCAAGAATTGGCTTCTGCGGTTAACGCCGATATTGTTTTGTGTGGTCATACACACGAATATTTTTTGAAAACTTTTAACGGTAAAAAGTTTATCAACCCAGGAAGCGTGGGACGTCCTTTTGATTCTGACCCTCGTGCCTCTTATGCAGTGTTGACGATGGAGAATAAGAAAGTCCAGGTGAAAAATATTCGGATCGCGTATGATGTTAAGCGTGTTGCTGAGAAAATGAAAAAAGAAAAGTTTCCTGAAATGCTCATTCGTTCTTTAACAACGGCTCGGAGTGTTGATCAACTGAAAAAAGAGGATGAAGCGTTTCAAGTCAAGATTTTATCGCAGGCTTTGCAGTTGGCACAGAGATGTCATTATGAGAAGAAGCACTCACATCAGGTAGCAAGGATTGCATTAGAGCTTTTTGATCAGTTGGGTGAGTTGCACGGGTGTGGTCCAAGCGAAAGATTGTGGTTGCAGCTGGGGAGTCTTTTACACGACATTGGATGGATTCAGGGGGGATTCCGTCATCATAAAACAGCGCGTGACTTGATCATGGGGGCCAAAGAGTTGCCTTTGGATCCATGTGCGCGACGAGTCGTGGCGTTGATTGCGCGGTACCATCGTGGAGCACTTCCGAAAAGAACCCATCAATGTCTGGATGATTTAAAGCCTGCAGATCAAAAGATCGTGAAAAAGCTTGCCGCTTTATTGAGGATGGCGGACGGTTTGGATCGTAGCCATTTGAATTTGATTGAAGCGGTTGATTGTGAATGTTCTTCGCAAAAGATCAAAATTATTTTGAAGGCCGCGCAATTGCCCAGAGCCGAAATGGTGTATGGCAAAAAGAAAGCAGATCTTTTTAAACAAGTTTTTAGAAAAGACGTCGAGTTCTGCTGGCAACGTTCATCAGCAACCTAAGTTTTCTCACCATTCCCTTCCTCTTGAAGACTCTAAAAAATTTTAAGGACAGTTGAAGTGTAAAAGGAAGGCTTTGCGTCGATGGGTTGTGTTATAGGCTTGCACAGCCTTGGATGTGGGTAAGACATTCACCTCAATACCTTCTTGCTGGCAAAAAGCCTTGGCTTCTTTGCTCAGTTGAAGACAGCGGGACGATTTCGCGCCGATGATGAGAACTTGGGGTTTTTTTTTGCAGAGCTTTTTGAGTTCAGAGACATCAACAAGGCGCAGGCTTCGAGGCGGTTTGCCGTTTGAAGAGAGTTTGCGTTTCTTGATTTTTCCATCCGCACGAATCGAAAAATCATTTTTAAAGATTTGACGATGGACACGGATTCCTCCAGGGGCCGTCATTTCAAGAAAAGGATAAAGGCTGCGAGCTGTGAGGCTGCGGCCTCGTGCCTGCATAATACAGGCGACAGCCCCTAAGACAACCGCATCGTCGAGCAATTGAGACGCCACAATGGGGCAAGGAGGCAGGTTTTTAAAGAAGGGATCGTTGTTGAGAACTTTTTGGATCCGCGGAAGAAGAAAACCTCCAAAGGCCTCAATCAATCCGCCACCAAGAACAATTTCTTGAGGATCAAAAATATGTCGAAGACTTTTACAACCAATCCCTAGATCATTGGCCACTTGATTCAATAGGCGAGTGGTGAGAGGGTCTTTTTTTTTGAGAGCGTCCGCGAGATGACTGCTTTTGAGATTCGAGATTTTACCGTCGGTTAACTTGGTCAGAAGACTTTTTTCTCCTCGGCGAAGGGCTTCTGCCACATCTCGGGTGATGGCCCATCGTCCCACAAATGCTTCTAAGCATCCTTGGTTGCCGCAGGTGCACATGGGGCCATGAGGATCTATCGTCATGTGGCCAATTTCTGCAGCTGCCCCCTGATGCCCGATCAAAAGCTTTCCATCAACAACAACGCCCCCCCCTAAACCTGTTCCAGGAAAAATTCCAACGACATTTTGTAGGCCTTTGGCTGCCCCCAACCATTTTTCTCCCAAAAGTCCTAAGTTGACATCATTGCCGACTGCAACTGGAACGCGCAATTTCTGTTGTAATGCCTTGCCGAGGGCGCAGCCGCTAAGAGAAGCATTGGGTGTGGCAATGACAAATCCGTCTTTTGGGTTTACGATTCCGGGGACGCCGAGGCCAACTCCTAAAACATTTTTGAGAAAATATTTTTTTGTTTGAAGGGCCTGATGGATGAACTGGATGAGAAATTTGATGAACTCGGCGTGGTTTGCCGTTCGAGGCGTGGGTTGTTTGACCCGTGCGAGAATCTGTCCGGATTCGGCCACCACTCCGACGGAAATTTTTGTCCCGCCAATATCAATTCCAATCCAAATGTTTTCAGGCATGGGGCCATTATATCATGGATTGTGACGAGAAAATTTTGTAGAAATGATTTTTTCCTCTGATTATTTGTTTGCTCATCTCTGGCAGGAGTGATATTCTTTTTTAATG
>JANLHA010000237.1 GCA_024653845.1 Candidatus Omnitrophota bacterium
AGGCCGCTCGTGTGCGCCAACTTTTTGTCGGTACAGCAGGTCAACCCTTCCGCCCCGAAATGCGACGCTGGTGGATCCGGGTCAATATCGAGGAAGCGCGCAACCTCGCCAGGAAATTCCACGATGGGGCCCAGGCCAACCCCGAATCATCGGTCACAGCACTTTACGAGGAAGCCGTCGCTGCTGGCAAAGCCCCGCCGGCTGTTGAGCCCAATGAAGCCTTGCCTTTGGAGGATGACATCCAGCTTGCCGCAAAACCGCCGACGGTTGATCTTTCGCAAATCGGTTCTGAAGAGCTGGTTCGTCAAATTGAAGCCAGATGGATCAGGGTGCTTTCCCCTGAGGAAATCACTTTAAGAATTGTTGTATTGGCAGAGAGAGAAGAAACGGTTTTATTAGAGAGATTAGGGAAAAACGAAAGGGTCGTCGCTAAGTTAGTGGATGCTGCGGTGTCGGCTTCTTCTAAAGAGGCAGCGGAAAATCTTATGGGAAAAGGATTATTGCCTCTGAAAAATTCCGACGCTCTCACACGTGTTTTATATCAAGTGGTGCAAAAAGGAGCTACCAGTTTAATCAGACCAGCTTTTGATGCGCTGAAACAATTGCCTGATTATCGCAGTGCGATATGGAGACACCCGGGAAGTTTAGCAGAATATCTCAGAAATCTGGGAAGTGGTTTAAAAGACCGTAAAGATTTTTATCCTATTGGAAAGATATTGATCGAGTTAAATGATTCTTCATCTTTGACTTTTATTGCCGAAAAAAATATGAGCTATGAAATCATACACCAAGCTATACGATCTTTAGCAGCTCTTCAAAAACGGCAGGAGAAAAAATTTCCAATAACGTCAGACGAAAGGTATCAAGCCTCCAATGCATTACTACAATTAGGTAGATCAGAAATTCTAGGCGAACGGTTAAGAAAAGAAGCTCAAGAATTCGCCGGAGAAAATCCTGCAATAGCCTGGATGGGGGTCAGAGAAGTTGTCGCCATTTTAGCTCTTATCAGAAATCATGAGCAATTGACTCTTTTAGGCCAGGACGCCGGTTTTATTCAAAAGGTTTTAGATTTTCGAGGTCAAGAGCAGGGTGCAGGGATGGATCATCTTATAGAAAGGGCTGTTTTTTCCATCTTGGAGAGAGTCAGCGCATGGGAAGATTTAAAAAGAACGTTCCATGACCCCCGTGACCAGGAACAGCTCTTGTCATCACAGCCCATCCAACAAAAAGTTATCTTTGTCGCCTTTGAAGCGGGTAGAGAACACTCTGAGGCCGTCATGTCCGTGGCACGGGAAGTTTTGAGAGATTCGCATGTGATAGTGATGGATCCTATTCTTCTTCCCCCAGGAGAATCCATTGGCTCAGAAGAACATTTGAAGCAACTTCAAAAATTAGTGAATGAAAATACGGAAGCTACGATTATTATTAATCTGTCCATGGGTGGTCCTCAAGCACATAAGCTCAACGGTATCATCCCTATGGAAATGATGAGGGAGTTCGGGCAAAAAGGTGTGATTGTTGTTGCCGGTGCAGGCAATGAAGAGCCGGCTGATGATCCATTCGATCACAATATACCATCGTTTCGTTATTACACTCATCCCCTTTTAGATAACGCTTTGGTTGCAGCTGCAACATCTCCAAGTAGAAAACCGGGAAAAACTTTTTATTCTTTTTACGGGGGGGATGTGAGTTTTGTAGCGCTGGGGACAGC
>JANLHA010000238.1 GCA_024653845.1 Candidatus Omnitrophota bacterium
GTCCATCGCAAGAACTGTCCAGCTGGCTAAACGACTTGCTGCCCGCCCCATCGGAGCACGCTTGGTTTTATCACGATCTCCACCACACCCAAAAACCAAAATGATTTTAGCCTGTGTCACGGCACGAAGACTGCTCATCACATTCTTCAAGGCATCTTCGGTGTGAGCATAATCCACAAAGACATGAAAGTCTTGCCCTTCATCAATTTGCTCTAGGCGTCCTGGAACGCTTTGAAAATTTTCAATAGCTTGACGGATGTCATCCAGTGCAAACCCTTCTTCCAATGCAACGGTTACGGCAGCCAAAATATTGTAAACATTATGCACCCCAATCAACGATGTCTTGACCTTCATTTCTCCCTGAGGAGTTCTCATCACAAATGTGGTCCCTTTAAAAGTTGTCTCGATGTTTTTTGCTGAAACCTGCGCGTCCTCTTGAATTCCATATCCAATCACAGGACAAGGACACATCTTAATCAACCGCTGCCCAAAAGGATCATCCACATTGATGATCGCCCGCGCGTCAACAGACAAAGAAGTAAAAAGCAAAGCCTTGGCTTGAAAATAATCTTCTTGTGATCGATGATAATCCATATGATCACTGGTCAGATTGCTAAAAATCGCATAATGAAAGCCAATCCCTTTCACTCGCTGCTGAACCAGCGCATGAGATGAAACTTCCATCGCACAATAACTTACGCCTTCCTGACGCATCTGATCAAAATAACGATAAAGGTCGACAATCCCTGGAGTCGTATTCTTGGCAGGCAATATTTTCTGCCCTATCCGATAATTGACGGTTCCAATGACACCGCATTTTTTCCCTACCTTTGAGAAAATCGCTTCCAAAAGATATGTAATGGTGGTTTTCCCATTGGTGCCCGTGATCCCAATGCTAGTGATTTGCCCAACAGGATGAGAATAAAAACGATTGAGAAGTTTTGACAAAAATTCTTGAGGATGATCAACAGAAAGAAAATACACGTCGTCCGAAGTTTCCAGATCTTTACGCTCGCCATTCTTGACAATCACCCGAGCTCCCCGACGGATGGCATCCTGAATAAATTCATGGCCATCCATGGTGGGTCCTTTAACCGCTACAAAAAGACTTCCTTCTTCAATAGAACGGGAATCCGAAGAAATGTTTTTGATCAAAAATTTTTGGAAAGATTGCGGGATTTCACTGGGAGATAAGTCACACAACAGTTCTTTGAGCAACATGCAGTTTTAACCTTCTAATGATTTAAGGTATTTGAGGGCATCTTCGATCACTTCACGAAAAACAGGAGCTGAAACCGTCCCACCAAAGTAACTTGGATGTGGCTCTTCAAAAACAACCACAGCCGCTAACCGCGGATTATCTGCAGGCGCATATCCAATGAACGACGCATAAAACTTACTATGAGAATATTGCCCTTCCACCACTTTCTGGGCAGTTCCGGTCTTTCCAGCGACCAAGACACCTTTAATTTGAGCATTTTTCCCGGTTCCTCGCTCCACAACTTGAGTTAAAATCTTGGTGACTCGACGGGCCGTTTCCTCACTCACTACGCGATCCACAATACGCGGCTCAACAGAATGGATCAATTCATTCTTTTGATCTTTGACATATTTTACCACAAAGGGCTGCATCAGCACCCCATTATTCGCCAAAACAGAAATGGCCGTTGTCAACTGTAACGGAGTGACTAAAACTTCTTGACCAATAGGGACTGCGCCAATGGATGTCTTAGACCACTGCGCTGGAGATTTGAGAACACCACCAACTTCTCCTTTGAGATCAATATCGGTCAATTTTCCAAATCCAAAGCGGGATGCATATTCATAAACTTTGCTAGGCCCTAATTTCTGCGCGATCTTTGTTGTTCCGATATTACTAGACTGCTCAATGACCTCACTGAAACTCAACATCCCATGAGGATGATGATCATGGAGGATATTGTTAGCTACGCGATACTCTCCATTTTCACAAAAAATTTTATCACTCTCGATAAAAGTCCTTTCTTCCAATGCCGCCGCGGCCGTCACAATTTTAAAAACAGATCCAGGTTCATAAACATACGCAATGGAGCGATTCGTTCGCTCTTCCATTTGACTCGAAGAAAAATTGGCAAGATTGTACGTCGGCCGATTGGCCAAAGCCAGAATTTCACCTGTCCGAGGATCCATCACAATGATTGTTGCAGAACGAGCATTGTGCTTATCAAAGGCTTTTTCCAACGCTTTCTCGGCGATATATTGAATGGTTTCATCAATGGTCAAAACCAAATCAAACCCGTCTTTGGGCGCCATAAAATCTTTTTCAATCAACAAATCCCGTTGCCGAGCATCACGCAGAATCTGAGACCAGCCAGGCTCTCCTTTTAAAAATTTATCATAAAGAAGCTCCAACCCTTCCAACCCCTGATTGTCAAGACCAGCAAATCCAACCACGTGAGCTGCAAGAGATTGATTAGGGTAATATCTTTTGCTTTCTTTCACAAAATCCAATCCCCGGATTTTGAGAGCTTTGATTCGATCCGCTTCTTCCAAAGAAAGTTTTCGGGCAATCCATACAAAATATTTACTACGTGAAAGCCGAGTTTTTAAAAAATTATTGTCCAGCTTAAGAATTCTGGGCAACTCTTGGATCGCCTTCTTTTTAGCCTCCGGACTCATCATTTTAGGATTGGCGTAAAGCGAGTACACGGTGATATTCATGGCCAAAGGACGCATCCGTCGATCATAAATCGTTCCCCGTTTAGGTTCGAGCTTGATGTAATGGTTATGCTGTTTCTCGGCGAGAGAAGCCAGATGGGCTCCCCTAAAGAATTGGATGAGAACCAAATGGACCGAAAAAAAACAGAGTGCAAAGATGAGGAAAAGAAAAACAACCGTAAATCTCAGAGGATGGTTTTGGAGGTACACGTTAAGAGGATCTCAATAAACATAATTTGTTAAGGCCGTGTGCAACCATCCTGAGTGGAAAGGGGTAAGGGGGCTCAGAATGACGTTTGGTACTTGTTACACACGGCCTTCAATGAAGACTTCTATACTCCCTATACAAAAAACATCAAGATGAGATTTCATTCCTCGCGTCGTCAAAAATATTCGCGGGCGCGAGCAATTTTTATTCCATCTTCTATCTCTTCCACAAAGAGAAAATATTTCGCTTCTCAATGGTGCGGGCTTCTGCTTGAGATTTTGGGGTAAAAAGGCTCCACAATAAATTGCTTCTCGTTGTTTTAGCCGAGGCCAAAGACATCTGTGAATTGCTCGCACCTCCAACGGCAACGATTTCGACAACTTCTTTAGAGTCACGGAAGCGCAAATCTTTCTGACTCACTAAAAAACTGGCTCCCAAATTGTTAGCAGATTTCAAACGCGAAATGTCCGACAGGATGATGTTATTTCTTTCTCTTAATAATACGATATCATTTTCTTTTTGTTTGGCTTGATAAGCCAAATCAAAAATTTCCATTTGCAAATGCGTATAGATTAACGCCAGCAGCGCTACAGATCCCATCCATGGAATGATTCGTGTAAGTCTCATGTTTGCCTCCCTGAAATGACAATGATAAATGGATATAGAAATAATTCAATTCAATTTAAATTTTTTCTGCAACACGTAACTTTGCACTTCGCGCACGCGAGTTTTCTTTGATTTCAGATTCTTGAGGTTCGAGTGGTTTTTTAAGAATCAATTGTAATTTTCCTGTTTGTACCGACGAACGAAAAATATTTTTGACAATCCGATCTTCTAACGAATGAAAAGAAATGACGCAAATCCTGCCTCCCTTTCTCAAGAATTCAATGCTTTGCTGCAAGGCGGTCTCTAAAGCTTCCAACTCACGATTAACAGCAATTCGTAAAGCCTGAAACGTTCTTGTTGCCGGATGAATCCTTTGCCGTTGATAACTCATCGGCAAAGCCTTAAGAACACAATCACGCAATTGATATGTTGTTGTAATGGGACGATGGAAAACAATCGAACGGGCAATCCGTCGTGAAAACCGTTCTTCGCCAAATTCTTGAAAAATTTTCATAAGTTCGTTTTCCGTTAAAGAATTGACCAGGTCCTGCGCACTCACCAGTTCATTTTGATTCATTCGCATGTCTAAAGGTCCTTCACTCTGAAAACTGAAGCCCCTGCGTGAATCATCCAACTGAAAACTTGAAATTCCCAAATCAAAAATGAATCCATCCACTTCGGTTATTCCCCGCTCGGGCAAGATCCGCCCAATATTACGGAAATCGTCATTAATAAAATCACATCGGTCTGCATAATCTTTTAAATTCTCTTTGGCTTTTTTCAGAGATTCTGCATCGCGTTCAATGGCGATCAATCTTCCCTGAGGTCCTAACGCTTGAGCGATACGAATTGAATGTCCCCCTAATCCTAACGTGCAATCCACCACACATTTCCCAGCTGAAGGATTTAAAAACTTGATGACCTCCTCCAGCATTACGGATTTATGCAAACTTTTCTTCTCCATATATCAAACAACAGCAGTCAAGGAGGTGTAACAAGGGATGTTTCGTTTTAATAAAATATTCTCAACCTTTCGCTGAAGCGATCGCGACCCTTCTTGATCCGATAACTCTTCCCATGTTCCTTTGAGACCATTACGTCTATAAATCCGGTCTCGATCCTGAAAAAATAAAAATAATCGAGATCGTCCTGTGGTTCGTTCTTTCGTGGAACAAAAAATACAATTCGAGGCAGGCATTTCAATCAGATGCTTGAAGATCAAATCTTGACACTCAGTTTTTACCATGTCGGTCTCCTTTCCCTGCTTTTAAGCAGGACCGTCCTGGGGTTAAGTATCAAGCATATTCTCTGCGATCTGCTCGAACGACTGATTCGACGTTGCATAAAAATCTTGCCAACCTTGCGCATCCCAAATTTCAATACGATTCGACACGCCAATCACGACCACATCTTTTTTGATCACAGCATAATCTTTCAAATATTGAGGAATGATGAATCGCCCTTGTTTGTCAGGAGCCACTTCGACAGCTCCCGAGAAAAACAAACGATTAAAATGGCGAGACTGTTGTTTGGTGAAAGACAAATTTTTGAATTTTTGCTCCTGGGTTCGCCACTCTTCTTCAGTGAACATGAAGATGCATTTATCAAGACCACGAGTTACAAAAAATCTTTCAATGCCATATTCCTTCGCCACATCACGAAATCGTGCCGGCAAAATGATTCGGCCTTTGCGATCAATTCCATGTGCATATTCGCCATAAAACATATGTTTTGCCTTTCCTCCACTTCACACCACTTTGTTCCACCACATGGTCTAAGTATAGGAAATTGTCTCCACCCTGTCAACTGCTAAATTGCATTATTTTGATGGGATACAACAAGTTGAAGAAAATAGACAAGAGTGTCTACATCTTGTGGGGAGTGGCGAAAAAATTCACAAAATATTTTTGAATTTTAAAAATTTAACTGAAAAAAAATGACACCTGGAAGGGATTACCGGGATTGACGAGCAAACCACCGTCGAGCATTTTGTTCATCTCGGCGGATTTGCTCAATCAAAGCTTCTTGAGAGAGAAATTTTTTCTCTTCCCTGATTTTTTTGAGGAACTCAACGAGGATCTCTTGATGATAAAGGTCTTGATGAAAATCAAGCAAATGCACTTCAATATTCGTTTGAGAATTTTTCTTTTGAAAAGAAGGCCGAATCCCCACATTGGCTAATCCTGAATATTTTTTATTTTGATAATAAACATTCACAAGATAAACCCCACGCGGTGGAAGCACCTCACCTGCGGGATTGATGTTTGCGGTAGGATACCCTAACGATCTTCCTCGAGTATGGCCACTCACGACTTTTCCTAAAATCGCAAATTGTCGACCCAATAATTCTGCAGCTTCCGCGAGCTTCCCTTCAAGAATGCATGTCCGGATCCGTGTGCTGCTAATAGTTTTATGCCCCTGGGTCATTCGAGCATGAATTCCGGTCACATGAAATCCATACTGTTTGGCCAAAAGACCAAAAGACTCCAACGACCCTTTTCGATCTTTTCCAAACCGGAAATCATCTCCAACGACAACTTCATAGGGGTGAACTTTCTCGACGAGATAATTACGGACAAATTTCTCCGGGGTCATTCGAGAAAAATGTTTCGTAAAAGGCACAACAATACAGGCATCGACTCCTAGTTCTTTAAGCAATTGAAGTCGGTACGGTAACGACACAATCAAGGGGAGCTTGTCAGAAGGATGCAAAACATGAAAAGGATGAGGCCAAAACGTCATCACCATCGATGTACCTCTGAGCTTTTTGGCCCGACGGACAATATAACGAATCAATTGTTGATGCGCTCGATGCAATCCATCAAAGACCCCGATGGCAACAATAGGACGCGGATATTCTTGAGAAATATTTTTAGGATGATGAAAAACTTCCATAAGATTAGAACGTCACCGATGGAGGTTGAATATTTTTTTCCGTCAGATCGCCCAACTTAACAGAATTTTCCAAATGAAAAGGACCCACACGCGTTCGTTCAATCTTGGAAATGCATGCCGCGGAATCCAGAGCTTCGCCAATGTCCTCTGCAAGTTTTCGAACATATGTTCCCTTGGAACATCGCACATAAAATTGCACTTCTGGCGGACAAAAAGCCTCAAGGTTCAATTGATCAATACGGATTTGACGTGAAGACCGATCAACTTCAATTCCTTTTCTCGCAAGCTCATAGAGCCTTTTACCGCCAACCTTGACCGCTGAGACCATGGGAGGAATTTGTTCAATATTCCCTAAAAATTTTTTCATAACATCCTGAATTTTTTTCTCTGTGATATCTTGGTAAGGTTTCGTCTCAATGATTTTCCCTTGGATATCGGCGGTCGTCGTTCTTGTTCCCAAAATCAACGTCGCACGATAATCCTTATCCATAGATTGGAAACGGCCAAAAAACTTGGTGCATTTTCCTAAAAGAATCACCAGGACTCCCGTTGCTAAAGGGTCCAATGTTCCCGCATGTCCCACTCGACGCATTTTGAGTTTTCTACGGACAATCGCAACCACATCATGCGATGTCATTCCCTGCTCTTTATTGACAACAATGATTCCATCCACAAGTATCTCCTTATAAGGCTTTACGAATTTGCGCCAAAATTTTTCGCTTAGCCACTTTCATTCCCTCATCAATGATACAACCGCTGGCTTTATAGTGCCCGCCTCCATCAAATTCCGCAGCGATCCGCGCGACATCGACGCTACCTTGTGAACGCAAATTGATTCGCGTTCGTTTTTTATCTTGCTCAGTTAATATGACTAAAACTTCTACACTCTTAATGGTTCGCAAATATTGGAAAATTTTGTCACGCAAATCAAATTCTTCCGAAAACTTCTTCACAACAGACTTGGAGAGCTCCAAACAAACCACGCGGCCATTATAAAGGGCTTCAAACTTGGAAACAACCTGCGTAAAATATTTCAAGTCATTAAGAGGAACGGCTTCGTAAAGCTTTCTATAAAGTTCGCTCACCGAGAAATCAAATTCCATCAAATCACTCACAATCCGATGAGTACGGGCTGATGCATTATCATAACGAAATGACCCCGTATCCGTCATGATCCCCAAATAAAGAAGAATCGCCATCTCTTTCGTGAAAGAAAATTTCGCAGAACACAGCAAATCATAGATCACTTCAGCCGTCGAGGATGCTCCGGGAATATTCCAATTCACATCCGCAAACGCGGTATTCGTAATGTGGTGATCAATATTAACAACGAGCGTTTCCGCTTTAATCAATTTACTAACCGCTCCAATCCGTTCCAAATCTCCACAGTCGAGAATCACGGCCACTTCAAAATCAGGGTCTGGGCATTGCTCTAGGCTTTGAATTTCTTTAATAGCCGGTATAAAATTGAATCTCTGGGGGACGGCTTCATCGCAGATGGCAAAAACTTTCTTGCCCAATGACTTCAGATAAAGAGCAATCGCCAATTGTGAACACAAGGCATCAGGATCAGGATTGACATGCGCTGTTACGAGGAAAGATTTTTTTTCTTGAAGAATCTTTAAAATTTTTTGTTTTCCCATGATGAACTACCTTTCTCCATCTTGATCAATCTTTTTTTCTTTATCCAGATCTTCTGACTTTTTCTTTTCCTGTATTTCCGCTAAAGTCTGTTCAATGCGCATACTATATTCTATCGATGGATCGTAAATGAAATGAACCCTTGGGGTATTGCGCAACTGAATTCGTTTCCCAAGCAAATGCTGAAAATAGCCAGCAGCACGGTCTAAAATCTGATGGATATCCCTCACCTGACGAGCATCCCCCAGAACACTGAAACGAATACGAGCGTCTTGCAAATCAGGACTGACATCTGCTCCTAAAACGGTCACCATCATCATGCGAGGATCCTGCATTTCTTGTTGGATCATAATACTGATTTCTCGACGGACCAATTCATTGACTTTCTCCATACGGCTCATAAACAGCTCTCCTTTTCGATCACTCTTGACCAATCAGTTGCCGAGCTTGCCTGATTTCTTCAGCTCGGGTTGACCAACCTTGATCAATCTTTCTTTGCAAAAGCAAATTCTGGATTTCTCCCAATCGTTTTCCTGGAGCAACACCCAATCGCTGCAAATCTTTCCCATCAATTTTCAACTTCACATACCGACCATGCAATAAAAATTGATCTATGCGTTTTCCAATTCTAGGCACGACTGTCAGACGAATGAACACAAGGCTCGGAATATCCAAAGACTTGAGGACTTCATAAATTTGACTGCGTCGTAAGCGGCTTGAGTTCAATTCTCCTGCAATTTTTCTTTTCTGTAAACCCAAAATCAGGTTCTCTCGGTAGCGTCGACTCAACTGAAAGCGGCTGGTCACTCTTTCCACTCCTGCTGAGTCCAATCCGGCAAAAAGCCCCATTAGAAAAATCAAATCACGATCTTGCCACTGACAAATCTTATTTTTAATCAGCCTGGGCAAGCCTTTTTCGATTTTCTGCAAGAGACGGAAATCCGGTCGCTTTTTCGAACCTAAGAATTGCATCGCGCCAAGCTGAGATAGCCTTGTCAAAGCTTTCACAGGGCTTGGCTCCTTGGAAAGGATTTTGGAAAACTCTTCAAAATACCGAGCAGGTTTGATATTGTCAACTACATTCTTCACAATCGCCTCTCGAAGGAGTTTCAATGTGTGCGAGTCAATCCTAAATCCAAATCGCTGTTCAAAGCGGATCGCTCTTAAAATTCGCGTAGCGTCATCTACAAAACTCTGATCGTGTAAAACTCTTATCCTTTTTCCCTTCAAGTCCCGATGTCCGCCATAAGGATCGATCAACTCGCCGAGACGGTCCCCATTGATTGCAATCGCCATCGCGTTGATAGTAAAATCCCGTCGAAAAAGATCTTCTTGCAACGTACCAGGTGAAACTACCGGCAATGCCCCGGAGCGAGGATAAACTTCTTTACGAGCAGTGACCAAATCAACCCGTATTCCACCGGGGTATTCCAAACTCACAGTGCGAAATTCCGAATAAGGGATTAACCGAATATCCCTTCCTTGAACAAATTTTCTGGCGAATTCGATCGCATCGGTTTCGAGAACAATATCGAGATCCAAATCTTTGCGCTTAAGCAATAGGTCGCGGACAATTCCCCCGACAAGATATGCAAAAACGCCTTGACGATCAGCTTCTTGGCCAATGTCTCGAACAATTTTACGCCATCGAGGGGCGAGTTGAGATAAATTAATTTTCATTCTTTTAAGCTCTCGGATGAAACTCTTTGTGTACCTGCTTTAGCCGTTCCCGATCCACGTGAGTATAAATCTGCGTCGTCGAGATATCAGCATGCCCTAACATTTCTTGAACGGAACGCAAATCTGCCCCATGCTGCAACAGATGAGTCGCAAATGAATGCCGCAACGTGTGTGGCTTGATTGTTTTCTTGATCTTCGCTTTGCGAGCATACAATTTGATAATTTTCCAAAGACTCTGTCGACTCAACTTCTTTCCTAAACGACTCAAGAAAAGGTCTGAAGAAAGCTTTCCTTTCAGCAATTTGCCCCTCACCTGTTGAGAATAACGCTCCATCGCCTCTTTTGCCCGTCGACCGATTGGGATCAATCGCTCCTTGCGGCCCTTTCCTAAACAGCGAACATACCCGCCCTCCAAACTCACATTTTCCATTGTCATCCCAGCCAATTCCGAAACTCGCATCCCGCTGGCATAAAACAATTCAAGAATGGCTTTATCTCGTATCTGTTGCCACGATCTTCCTTCTGTAGCTTTGATCATCGCTTCAATTTCAACTTGCGACAAAACATCCGGCACGCGTTTCCATATCTTAGGCGTATCCACCAGGCTTGTAGGGTCCTCTTTAGCTAAACGCTCTCGGACCAGAAAACGATGGAACGTCTTGATGGCCGCCAACCCGCGACAAATGGATGTCGTCGACAATCCGTTCTTCTTCTGATAATACAAATATTCCGTCAGATGTGAACGCTGAACGCCTTGAATTTCTGCGATCTTACGACTTTGCAGATATTCCACATATTGATTAAGATCTCGTCGATAAGCTAATAAGGTGTTATCAGCCAATCCTCGCTCCACAGCCAAATAATTGAGGAATTCATCGATGTATTTTAACATCAAGGCGTCAAACTCTCTTTGACCATTTCAGGCTGCAATTCCATACGAACATGTTTTCCTAAAAGAACGACCTTCTTCTTCAGAACATCTTGGTTACGAACTGCAGCGGGTTTGGCAAAAGCTTCTTGGAGATTGATCACATCGTTCTGACGAGCGACCAACAATGCGTGCTTTTCTCCAGTCAGCAAGGGCTCCATCTGTTCAAAATGAGTTCTCAATCGTTCGAGAAGATCTTGGATTTTTTTGTCTGTTCCTCCATCAATGAGCACCGTCGACAATTCCCTCTGCCAAATGGTCCACAGCATATAATGATGTTGATACTTAGCCTGCGCCGAACCTCCTTCCGGATACTCAAGCGGCTCAAGAATAGGAACAAACTGCGAATTGTCTTTGGCTTTCTTTTTACGCACAAATTTCTTGCGCAAAGGCTCACACCCCGTCGAAAAGAAAAGACACACGATTAGAAGCGAAACCATCATTTTTTTCATCGAATCATCTCCTTAAACTCTTGAGGAGTCAGAATTTTAACTCCCAAAGTCATTGCCTTCGTATATTTTGATCCTGGATTTTCACCTGCCACGACAAAATCTGTGCTTTTGCTCACACTTGAAATGACATCTCCACCCTGTTCTTTCACCAACTCTCCCGCCTGTTCTCGTGTCAAATCTGGCAGTTCTCCTGTAAATACAAATTTCTTACCAGAAAATTTTTGACCTCGCGTGGCAACCGACTCTTTCATGTTCACGCCGGATTTCTCGAGTTTACTCAACAATTTTCTAGTCGATGGCTGTTTAAAAAATCGGACAACCGAATCCGCCATCACCTCGCCCACTTCATGGATTGTCAAAAGTTCATCCAAAGTGACTTCCTTCAATCGATCCATGGTTTCAAAACGCTGCGCCAAAACATACGCCGCTTTTTCTCCAATATTAGGAATTCCCACCCCAAAAAGAAGTTTCGATAAAGGCTGGCGCTTGCTTTCTTCAATGGCTTTAAGGAGATTGACCGCTTTTTTCTCTTTAAAAAGTTCGAGTTCCAAAAATTGTTCTTTTTTAAGATAATAAATATCTGCGAAATCTTTAATGAAATTTTTTTCTAGAAGCTGAACAACCACAACTTGCCCTAAGCCTTGGATATCCATGGCTCCCCGAGATGCAAAATGAAGCAATCCTCGCTCCAATTGTTTAGGACAAAGCGGATTTGTGCAACGATAGGCAACATCTTCGGTTTTCTCTTTAGTGATCCCTTCTCCACATTCAGGACATTTGCGAGGAACGTCAAAAGGCTCGACATTACGATTCTTTGGATTCACTTCCACGACTTTCACGACTTTGGGGATCACATCCCCAGCTCGTTCAATCAAAACTTTATCCGCCACATGCACGCCCAAACGCCTGACCTCATCAAAATTGTGCAATGTTGCACGAGAAATGGTCACTCCTCCACAAGCCACTGGCCTTAAATTGGCAACGGGGGTCAGGACTCCTGTCCGCCCCACTTGCACGACGATATCGTCAATGACCGTCGTCGCCTGATATGCCGGGAACTTGTAGGCCACCGCCCATCTTGGGCTCTTTAATGTGGCACCCAAACGTTGCTGCTGAGACAAAGAATTGACTTTGATCACAACTCCGTCCACATCATATGGGAGAGAAGCTCGCTTCTCCTGAAATTTTTGGCAAGAGCCAATCACATCCTCAAAATTTTCAAATAAGAAATTCCCCTCATTGATTCGTAAACCATAAGCCTTGACAGCTTGCAAAAACTCCCAATGTGTGGCAAAAGGCTCTCCTCCCTCGAGGATGCCAAAGGAATGAATAAAACATTTCAAATTCCGCTGAGCCGTGATGCGAGAATCCAAGAGCTTAACCGAGCCGCTGGTCGCATTCCGAGGATTAACAAACAACTCTTGTCCTTGCTCCTTGCGCTGCCGATTCATCACCTCAAAATCTTCATGATTCATATAAACTTCTCCCCGGACTTCAAGGAGTTTTGGCAAAGGTTTCTTACCGTGGGGCCTGAGCTTGAGGGGAATCGAACGGACCGTCCGCAAGTTGTATGTGATGTCTTCTCCAACAATTCCGTCTCCGCGCGTCGCACCTCGAACAAAAATCCCATCCTCATAAATCAAAGAGACACTGACGCCGTCGATCTTGGACTCGACAACATATTCAACATTTTGGCCAGGCAGTCCTTTCCTGACACGTTTTTCCCATTCTTGCAATTCTTCGAGCGAATAGGTGTTATCCAACGAATACATTTTGACCAAGTGCTTGATTGTCGGGAAAACCGCTTCGACTTTTGTTCCCACACGTTGAGACGGAGAACTACGATCTTTGAGTTCAGGAAATTGTTCTTCCAACTCGATGAGCCGCTTGATCAAACGGTCGTATTCTTCATCTGAGATCACCGGCTGATTCAAGTTATAATACCGAATATTATGCTCTTCGATCTCGTGGGCGAGTCGCTGAATTTCTTTTTTAGCGTCCGATTTATTCATGGGAGGTCAAATGACTCTAAAATCGTGGAAACTTTTTTCTGCTAGAGAATACTTCAAATCTTTATGAAGAATCGACCCTTCGAAACGAGATTCGAGCGCTGCCATCAATTGTTCAATCTGCTCTTTTGGCCCTTCAGTCACAACTTCAACTCGGCCATCGCTGAGATTACGTACCCACCCTTGCAAATCCAAATCTTCCGCCAGCCGTTGGGTTGTATAACGAAACCCAACACCTTGAACAATTCCAGAATAAAAAATATGGGCACGAGTCATGGATGATGGCAGGTAAAAAATCGGGAAGGTGGGATTTGAACCCACGACCTCAACGTCCCGAACGTTGCGCGCTAGCCAGCTGCGCTACTCCCCGGAAAATTTTCTCTAAAACGAGACAAGTTAACAATAAGTTGAGGGGTATTCTAACATCATCCTCGGGAGAGGTCAAATGCAGGAATAAGCTTTTTAACCAAGCACGATTTAATCAAATACCACCGTCTTATTCCCATAGGAAAGGATCTTTCGCTGCAAGGCCAAATGCACCGTACGGTTAAGAACGGCTTTCTCAACGTCCATCCCCTTACGAATGAAATCCTCAAGGGTGTCGCGATGGCTCACTTGTACCGTATCTTGAGCGATGATTGGCCCTTCATCGAGCTGGTCATTGACATAATGGCTCGTGGCTCCAATGACCTTGACCCCTTTTTGGTAGGCTTGTTGATAAGGATTTTTGCCGGCAAAGGCAGGAAGGAAGGAATGATGGATATTGATAATCCGTCGAGGGAATTCGCTTACAAATTCAGGACTTAAAATTTGATGATACCTGGCTAAAACAATCAGATCAATCTTCTCTTTTTTTAAAAGCTCAATTTCTCGACGTTCTTGGGCTTTTTTATTCTCCGGAGTCACATGAACATGATGAAAACTAATTTTAAAACCTGCGACCAAAAGACGCGCGTCATCATGATTGCTGATGACCAGAGGAATTTTGCACCGCAACTGCCCATAAAAATACTGAAACAGAAGGTCATGCAAACAATGAAGTTGTTTGGAAACAAAAATAGCCACTCTGGGAAGATCGTCGGTAAAAGACAGCTCCCAATTCATCTGAAATTGCTCCGCGATCTTAGAAAACTCTTTCCCAATAGCGCCCTTCTCCAATCTGAATCCACCCAATGACCATTCAATGCGCATGAGAAACGTATTATTCTGATCATCGATATGTTGATCGGCATGAATGATGTTCCCTTGATTCTGATAAATAAAATTGGTGACCGTTGCCGTGATGCCCTTGGCATCAGGACACGAAATCAGAAGAATTGCATGGTTCATAAAAACGCCTTTCTTAAACCTCTTTGACACTGAATCCAATCTCAGCTTCTGCAACGAGATCCTGGTGAACAAAAACTTTCATTTTCAGAAATCCAACCTTTTTCATCAGTTTGATGGGGGTGACTTCAATTTTGAGCTGATCGCCAGGAACCACAGGTTTATAAAACTTTGCGGCGGTTTTGGCTAGATAGTAGACCAAACTTTTGCCTTCGTATCCTTGGCTATAATAAAAGTAAACGCAACCAGCCTGGGCCATGGCCTCGAGGATCAAAACTCCAGGCATGATTTTCTCTAACGGGAAATGACCTACAAAATAAGACTCATTGATCGAGACATTTTTGATCGCAACGAGCTTTTCACCGGGCTCAAGTTCAATGACCTTATCGATTAAAAGGAACGGGAAGCGGTGTGGAATGATCTTCTTAATTTCTTGGATATCGAGCTGCATAGTTGGCCTCTCTTATTATAGGTGAGTGTTGGGGCAATCTCTTCGTTCACACGAACACC
>JANLHA010000240.1 GCA_024653845.1 Candidatus Omnitrophota bacterium
GATGTTGGGGTGGATGGCTATGATGATTTACGGAGTAGGATATCAATTAGAGTCGAAGATATTTTGAAAATGATATGAGCATTGAGTCATCTCAAATCCAGCGCATTCTCGTCATTTCGTTAAGCAATATTGGCGATGTGGTTTTGACGTTCCCTGTCATCGATATCCTTCGTCGCGATTTTCCAAAGGCGGAAATTTCTGTTGTGGTGGGGCCCAAGGGTGAGCCGCTGCTAAAAGGAAATCCTCATTTCAAAGAAGTTTACGTATATAACAAAAAACAATCCATTCCGACGACCTTGCGATGGGTGTGGGAACTTCGTCAGCAACGGTTTGATCTTGTTGTGGATTTGCGCAATTCGTTTACACCCTTTGTGATCGGCCCACGGTATAAAACATCTCCTTTCATGACACGTGTGCCGGGCCAACACATGCGTCTGCAACATTTGAATCGTCTCAAGTCGGTTTACCATTTTTCGCAAGAGGCTAAGGAGCGGTTTGTACTTCACATTTCTGAAGAAAACCGTCGTTGGTGCAAAAAAGTTTTCGAATCTCATCAACGAACTCATTCACGCACGGTTGTGATTGCACCGGGCGCCGCAGATCAGAATAAGCGTTGGACAAGTGAAGGGTTTGCAGAAGTGGCGGATGCAATGATTGATCAGCTTTCGGCGACCACCATTTTTGTAGGAGACAAAAATGACCAGGTAGTTGTAGGGGATGTGTTGTCTCAGATGCACCATCAAGATCACGTGGTGAATCTAACAGGAGAAATCAGTTTGATTCAGTTAGCAGCTCTTTTAGAACAGGCGTCTTTGGCGGTCGTCAACGACAGCGCGCCAATGCATTTGGCGAGTTATTTGAATGTTCCTGTGGTGGCTTTATTCGGTCCGACGGACGAACGTAAATACGGCCCTTGGAGTCAGCGAGCAGGGATGTTGGCCCGACGAGAGAATTGTCAGCTATGCCAAAAGGTCGAGGGAGCTTCAAAGCATACATGTATGGGAGCGATTTCATCTGAGGATGTTTTGAATTTGGTGTTTTCTATCAATACGACAAAACCGAAACCGATTTAGGACTGACAATTTTGACAGGAAAATTTGCGTAGGCCGCTTCGATCACATTCAAAGAAACGATTTCTTGATCTGTCTTCTTTTTACCCATTTCCAGCAACGTTTTGTCTTGAGCTCTTACCGCATCGTATCCCCATTTCCCAAAATCTGTCTTGTGCGCGCGGAATACCGAGAGGCTCGTTAACATCAGTGAGAGGATGATGATCAGAAGCAGAGTCCTTGAACGAAATTCCTGGAGTGAAAAAACCATCATGAACATAAGGATGATGGGGATAAATAAAAATCGTGTTTGTTGAGACCCCATCCACCACAAGCCCCAAGACACGACAATAAACCAGGGTAAAAGCGCAAATTCTTTTCGACGAAGGGTGTTTGCGAATTTATAAATGAAGGGGCCCAAACACAGCAAGTAGATTAAACCTACGGGATAATCATAGCGATTGTTGACGCCATTTTCCGGAACGGCAATGAACCAAAAATGTTCAATGAAGTCTTTGAATGATCGACCTGAACCATACGCATCTTTGATGGCCAGCAATTGTTGGGCGCGGTCGTTAATGGAATGCCATGCCAAAGAATTTTGATCAATTGAGGGATTGATCATGAATTTCCCCGTCATAAGAGGAAAGAGTGGACTGCCTGTGTAATACAAGGATTTTAAAACAAAGGGCCCGCCAATCACAAGGCTTAATAAGAAGAAATAGATAGAAATTTTTCTTATTTTTGTTCCAATGCTTGGATTGATGATTTTATTTGAAGAGTGAAAATCCCAAATGGCATTTTTAAAACCCGCCGATTTAAGAACAAAATATAAGACAATCATGACCAGCAGTGTTGCGGCAAATTGCAAGGGGATGAAAGGTTTGGACCACATGCAAAATGCCAATTCCAAGGCGGCTAATCCATACATTCTGGAAAGAAAGCTATCGAGGGCTGCAAAGAATAAATAACAGATGGTGATATCTAGCATAGCGGTTCCCGCTTGAATCCCGACGTTATGCGATCCGAGGATGGCATAAATGATCCATATTTTACTTGTGAAATCTTCTTGAGAGAATTTTCCAACTAGGCGTGTCGCAATAGCGAGTAATCCTAGAAAGAATAAAAATTGTGGCCATTTATTGGGAAGTGTCGTCGCTAACCAGTAAGGGGTTAAAGCAAAATCAACAGGAAGATAAAATAGGTCTGTGGTAGACCACGGAATGTGTTGAAAAGACCCAAGGATGAGATGTTGTCGGGGAATCGTCAAGTGATAAACAAGGACATCCGATTCTTGACTCAGGTGGGGGGGAAGTAAAGATGCCCATAAGGCGCATCCCAAGATAAAGAGGGAAATGCTTCCGCCGATTAGAAAGTAAATCTTTTGACTTTGATTGAGTTTTGACCATTCGTGGCTCAAGGTTTGAAGCCCGAGAATCAAAGATAGACGTTGTTCCCGCAGGATCATTCCAGCCAAGAAAATAAAAATTAGCCAGGCTAGAGGCGTGGTGTTGCCCGGAGTGTTGCCAATTCCGTACAATTCCAGCCAAAAAATAGGATAGCCAATGAGCAATAAAAGCGTGGGCAAGTGTGCTAAGGGGATTTTTTTAAGGATATCATTGCCTCTCAATAGAAATATTCAGAGAAAAAGTTTGGGAATCAAAGGAATATATGCTTAAATATTCCAAATGAAAAATATCCTATCAAAACAATTCAATCTTGTGAAGGTTTCTTTGGCCATTTCTTGAGAAATCCCAGGATCCATTTTAAAAGTGAAATTATCCATCATCATCCCAGCTTACAATGAAGAAAAAACAATCAATTCAATCGTCGATAGAATTCGGACGATCGATTTAGGTCGAGATATTTTCAAGGAAATTGTGATTGTCAATGACGGTTCGACAGATCTTACAAAGAGTTGTTTAGAGCGTTATGGGGACGATGATACCATTAAGATTTTTCATCAGAAGAATATGGGGAAAACAGCGGCCCTGTGTGCAGGGATAAAGCATGCCACGGGCGACATTCTTCTTGTTCAGGATGCAGATTTGGAATACAACCCGGTCTATTATTCTCAACTCATTGCGCCCATTCTTAATGGCCAATCCTCGGTCGTTTATGGATCAAGATTCCGAGGAAAAATAGAGAACATGAGCTTTGTCAACAAATGGGCCAATATCATCTCAAACGTTGTTTTTAATGTCATCTATCAGACGCATCTTACAGATATTAATACCTGTTACAAGGTTTTCAAACGCGAGGTTCTCGACGGAATTCAGATCACTTCAAAAGATTTTTGTTTTGAAACAGAAGTGACAGCAAAACTGGTGAGGAAAAAATATAAGATTCACGAAATTCCCATTGATTATTCTGCCCGTTCGGACAAGGAGGGGAAAAAAATCAATTGGCCTAAAGCTATTCATATGTTCTGGGGAATTATTAAATATCGATATTAAAGCAATCTTTTATGCCATATATGCAATCATTCAAGAACATCCTTATTGTTCGTACAGACCGTATGGGAGACGTGATCCTGACCACTCCGGCAATCAGAGCTTTACGTCAGAAATTTCCAGATGCCCGTTTGAGCATTCTCGTGGCTCCGGCAACGGCTGACCTTGTGCGGGGAAACCATGATGTCGATGAGGTCCTCGTTGATGATCGCAAAAATATGTATAAGAAATGGCGATTCTTTCGTTTGGTTTCCCAATTGCGTCAACGCCGCTTTGATCTTGCAATTATTTTCCATACTAAAAAAAGAACAAACATGTTGTGCTTTCTCGCGGGGATTCCATATCGTCTGGGGTATCGCAATAAGAAGTTTGGTTTTTTGCTCAATCATCCGATTGTAGATACGCGCCCTTTGGGCCTGATGCATGAGGCTCAATATTGCATGGATGTTCTCAGGCCTCTTGGAATCGCGGGCGGTGAGCTTCAGGTCCATGTCCCTTTGCAAAAGGAGGCTGAGGCTTGGGTTGAATCTTTTTGGAATCAACAGCATTCAAAGCTTGCTCATCCTGTCATCGCTATTCATTCGGGAGCCAGTTGTCCTACTCGACGCTGGCCCAGCAAATGCTTTGTTGAAGTGATGAAAAGTTTACAGCAAAAATATCGCGCGTCTTTTATTCTTGTCGGAGCTGCCGACCAAAATGCTTTTAGCAAAGAACTTTTGCAAGGCTTGCAAAAGTCAGTTGTCGATTTGATGGGCAACACGTCTTTGGCCCAACTGGCCAGCGTTTTGAACCGTTGTGACCTTTTGATTTCGAGTGACTCAGGGCCGGTGCATTTGGCAGATGGGTTGGGGACGCCAGTGGTTTCGATTTTTACGCGCAATCAACCCGGAATCAATCCTGAGCGCTGGCGGCCTTTGAGTTCGCGTTCTCGTGTTGTTGCCCCACCACTTGACATGAGCATTTCCTTCGCGAAAGGTGAGGTTTTAGACGCTCAATTTCTAGAACTCATTCAACCTCAAGAGGTTCTTGCAGTCGTTGACGACATTCTCAAACTGTGTTAGAATCCCATCCTTCTTCATTTGATTTATTCAATTTGATTTGATTGGAGATTAAAAATTGGATTACAAAGCCTTCATTTCACGGTTTAAAAACAAGCGGATTCTTGTCATTGGCGATGCCATGCTGGATCAGCATATCCAAGGAAGTGTTTCTCGGATTTCTCCGGAAGCACCGGTCCCGATTGTCCTTCAGCAGGGAGAGCCAAGCTTTGCTCCGGGCGGGGCCGCGAATGTTGCTAATAATTTGAGGAGTTTGGGCGCCAAAGTTGTTTTGCTTGCCAAAGTGGGGCGCGATCATGAAGGTGAGATTTTTATCAAAGGGCTTAAAGAGCGGGGCATTTCAACTACAGGAATTTTAGTAGACCACGCGCCAACGATTCTTAAAACCCGAATCGTTGCGCAACATCAACAAGTCCTGCGTCTTGACCGAGAACAAATCGAAAAGAAAGTCGATCCGAATTTTTATAAAAAAGTTTCGAAATTCCTTCAAAATCAAGTAAATAATTTTGATGCTGTGATTCTTTCCGATTACGGGAAGGGAATGATCACTCCGCCCCTCGTTGAAGAAGTTTGCGCCTTGACTCGTAAGTATAAAAAGATTCTCACCGTAGATCCTAAGGTTGAACATTTTGCTTATTATCGTCGGGTAACATCCATTACGCCAAATCGCAAAGAAGCGGAAAATGCGATTCGAAACATCAAAATCACTCAAGAGGGAGCTCATCAGCTTGGCATTAATAGCGATCGTTTAGAAACCCTGGC
>JANLHA010000241.1 GCA_024653845.1 Candidatus Omnitrophota bacterium
AAACGCTTCTTGCTGAAAACTTGTGAGCCCCTTTTTCTCGAGCCACACGCATCGCTAATGCCATTAAAGATGCTCCCAAATTCCCATACCCAATTTCAGATCGTAATGTGACGATGGCTTCTCTAAAAACTCGTTTCGATTCCCCCAAAATTAGAAAAGCTTCTCCTGGAAATCCTACAGAAACTTCAGCTTCCTCGCCATTGACATAAAAATGGACATACCCGACTTTGTTTTCTCCCCAATAAACATTAATCACTTGGTCTTTCCCGTTTCTCTCCTCATACCGGAACTCAAACTCCGCCCCATCATCTGCGCGCACCGTTAAATTTCCATGGCCGTCGGCAACCCATCGTCGAATGGCCTCATCAACGTTAACGACACTTGATGAAGCTTGGCCCAATCGCGCGTCCTGCCCTGCCTCGCTCGCCTGTAAATCCACAGTCACAGCCTTGACTTCTTCTGCTGCTGCGGCCCGAACGGTCTCATCAAGCGCTTCTCTTCTTTTTCCATCGAGCGGTTGGCCGCCATCCCCATATTGTCGCGGCGACCCTTCAGCTAATTCCAACGAACTTCCGCCGGTAAAATATTTTCGTGGGATCAATTGTTTCGTCGCCGGATCAATTTCTTCGCGGATTGAGTGATAAACACCTTTTTGGAATGCTTCCAAGTATCGCTGATAAATTTTTTGATCAATCTCTTTATCGTCGACATCAATCCCTTCAATCTTTTCTTGATCAGCGTAAGTTTGATTCAAAAGACTTTCTTTGAGATTGCGCTTATACCACGTGGCCAAAATGACGGCGTTATAAATTTGGCGTAGTTGAACAAAATGTTCTCCTTCATTAACCTCTCGTTCAATGGCCGGCAAGATAATTTCTCGGACGATGTCCGTCGTCATTTGTTGTTTAGAGTTGGTTGAATTTTTTGAAGAGGCTTTGAGATATTCGTCTTCCAATAGAACCTTTAAATGGTTTTCCACGACAAAAACATGATTATCTTTGACATACACTCCGGCGGTGTCAGGAATGATCCATACTTTATGAAATGTATTCACGGGAATTCGCGTGGTTCCAAAGCGCGCTCGAGCTTGCTGATAAATCTTTTGCCAAAAGATCTTGCCCCATTCTTTTTCCGGATCCATGAGCGAGGCGGTCAGTTGCTTTAAGATATAATCTTGTGCGAGCAGATCGCGCCCCATTTCCGTCTGACCAAAATTTTTAGAAATGATCCGGTCAGGGTCATCAGGTGAAAGGTTCACCCACATTTCTTTTTCCGGAACGGTCAAGGCAGCAAGAAAATATTTGATCAATTTCTGGGATTCTTCTTTAAAAGCCGTATTTCCCAACCGCTTGTCTCCATGATCCACAAAAAATTCAAACAAAAAGGGATTATCTGAATGAATAGTCATTCCTTTTAAGGTTGGTGGCAGAAAGGATTTGCTGGGAAGAACATGGCTTCCAGGAGTTGGGAGACTGAGTAACTCCTTGCTAGGCGCAATGATCCCCTGAGCCTGGGCTGGAGGAATGAACGTCGTGCTGACAAATGTCAGCAAAACGATTCCCGCAGTCCATCTGCGAAAATGAAAATCTGGATTCTTGAAGGAGAGTTTAATCATATAGAAATATAATAATTTAGAATGAAAGTATAGAATATAAGGGCTGTAATAACAAGAGAACCCGATCTAAAGATTTTCAAAGAATTTGATTGCTCCCCCTTGACAAATCTGTATCTGTGTATTATTATTGTAATACACATGGACGCCAAACCAACCAAAACCAAATTTCATTTCCAAATTTCAGCCTCTTCAGGTGTTCCCATTTACCGTCAAATCATGGACCAAATCAAGATCCAGATTGCGACACAGCCTTGGGATCCTGAGCAATTCTTGCCTTCGGTTCGACAAATAGCCGAAGATCTGGCCATCAATCCCATGACCGTCTCTAAGGCTTACTCTTTATTAGAGAAAGAAGGTGTTCTTGAATTTGACCGCGGCAAAGGCATGCGTGTTAAAAAAATATCTTCCTCACAAAAAAATTTTGGAGAACGACAAAAAGATGTCACTCCTTTATTAAAAGAAGTCATTGTCAAAGCTCATCAACTGGCTTTAAAACGAGAAGATATCTTTTCACTTTTAGAGAAATTATGGAGGGAACATCCTCATGAAAAATGACATCATCGACGTTAAAAATGTTACAAAATGCTTTGGATCTAAGAAAGTTTTGGATGATTTGAGTTTTCAAGTTGGTCAAGGTTCTGTTTTCGGACTACTTGGCAAAAACGGATCCGGGAAAACCACATTGATCAAAAGCATCTTGGGATTGGTTCGTCCTCAACACGGGAATATTACAACATTGGGCGATGATCCCTGGTGTTTTCAAGAATCCACCAAAGAAAAAATTGGCTATGTTCCGCAAATGGACTCTTTATATCCTTGGCTACGCATCAAGGAGATGGTTGAGTATACCGCTTCCTTTTATTCCCGGTGGAACTCCAATCTCGTCAATGAATTGATTGAAGACTGGGGACTCAATCCTCAGGATCGCATTGGAACGCTTTCCGTTGGAGAGTCACAAAAAGTTTCGATCATTTTGAGCTTAGGTCACGAACCTGAACTGCTGGTTTTCGATGAGCCAGTTGCCAGCTTAGATCCTTTTGCCCGTCGACAATTTCTAAAAACCCTAATTGAAATCATCACGCGGCGCCCTTGCACCATTTTCTTCTCAACGCATATCACATCGGATTTAGAACGAATCACGGATCATGTCGCGCTTCTTCATCAAGGAAAAATCATGTTCTGTGGCGAACTTGATGAACTTAAAACCCGAGGAAATCTCAATCTGGAAGAAATCTTTCTAGAGATGACACGATGATCAACCGCATCCGACACATTTTGCTTCTTTACCTTCGAGAAACCAGTTTCGTTTTATTGTTTTGGGTTCTTGTGCTCGGCGTGCTTTTCGCACACTTCCTTTTTACCGATCTGGATTTTCATCAATGGCTTGTCCGTTATATCACGACGACACAATACCCCGTCTTTTCAATTTGGTCATCGGTGATGTTGGGAGCGGGTATCTGGATCACATGCCTTTTGGGCTGGATGTTCAAAGTCCAGTATGCTCACCCTCGAAGCTCCTTACTACCACACTATCGCAGCTCTCACTTGATGGTGGGTTGGATATGCTATCTACTCATTGTCATTGGGGCTATCTGGGTTATTCATGTGGGAGGGAGCTTCTACCAAGACACTTCTGATAAACAATTCGCCTTCTTTGTAGCTGCTGTTTTCTTTTCAGCCTTCAACTTGATCCTTGGATATATTTCTTGGCCAACATTCGCAGTGGTCCTCTGGGGGATGCTCTGTCTTTTCTCAAATTATGAATATTTCATTTTGACCCAAATTTTAGGAGAATTCCTGACCAACGTCTTCGTTTTAATTCTCACATCATCAGCCCTTTTGCTCTTAACCTGGCGACTTTTTCATCTGAAAGAAGAACACTGGGAATACCCTTATCTTTTTTCTTGGACTCGCACTTCCCAAAGGCAGCATGATGCTCTTTTGACAACCCTTCTTGATATGGTTGAAAAAAGGCTGCCTTCTCATCAGAAACATAAACCTTTAAAGATTTTGCGTTGGGATGTCCTGAGATTTTCTATCTACAAAACCATTCTTTTCTTTTCGGCCATCATTCTTCCCTTTTACCTTTTGTACATCAAAGCGCTCTCAGAATACTTTTTGTCATTCTATCAATCTCCTTTCAAGTATTTTCTGCTTTGCGCTTATTCGGTCATTGTGATCTTTGGATTTCACTTGCGATCTATTTCTCTTTGGGGTCGCGAACTTCTTTTTCCTATGGAACGAAAACGATTCATTAAAGAAAAAGGAATGAATCTATTGATTCAAATCTATTTGCTTTGGCTTTTTCTTTTCATCTTGATCATCCTTCTTCCTTATATGTTACTCATGCCCGAATTCTTGATGACAGCTAAGTTCTGGAGCGAAATTTTATTAACCGCGTGTTTTCCGTTGGCTGGATTTGGAGCACTGACCTCTTTACGCGATCTTTCTCCTCGACAAAGTGCCTTTGCGTTTCTAGGAATTGTAACCATCACCATTTTTCAAATGATGCAAATCAAAAATCTGGATGTTCCTATCCTTCTTATGGAAAGTTTCGCATGGTTATTCATTGGGGTGTTGTTGATAAAAATGTCTTATCACAAATGGTGCCAAACGGAATTTTAACAACCTATTCAAATGAAAGGAGGTGATTGTGATGACATCAGAAACCATCAGAAGTTGTGGGAAAGCATTCGCCCTGCTCGTTGTGGGCGTCGGAGGGGTAGGATCGCTCTCTTGCGTGCCATTTGCTTTCAACAACAACATCGTTCTGATCGCGACGGCAGGTCTTTATTTTGTCGCCGGAGCGGTGATGATCACAGGTGGAATGCTCAGTTATGTGCTTTTATCAAAAGAAGCGTAAATCGCAACCTTTGTTTTCTCCCAGGGCCCGGGAGAAACGAAGGCTATATTAAAACCTTATGCTCATTCAACGACATCATCTTAGAATCCATTTCCTTTTCCCTTTACTAGGAATGGCCTTAACCATTCTGATTTATTTCACTCCTACCCCTCATAATTATATTCAAGACAATGGCACCCTTTTTGGAATATCTTTCATCTGGGGACTTATTCGTTTGACAGCAATATTGACCCTTATTTACCAAATCATTTTTTTCTTCTGGAAAATATTTAGTCCCCAAAAAATGAATTCCTTCCAAACTGTATTTATTGCCGTTTGGCCTCTCTTGCCTCTCTTATTTTTTTACAGCTATCACCATTTCCCCTGGTATGCTCCTCTACAAATCAGAAACGCCTGGGCTAACCAGTATTTCTCAAGGTATTATCCCCGCACCGTAGACCTTATTCGAAATTCAGAAGATATCAAAAAAAAACTTGGAGAACTCCGGCGGATAGGAATGAGTCGTAACAACCTGAATCGGATTGATTATGGTGATCGGGGTGCCTCTGGATCTTTCACCATCGACGTCATAGGAGAACGCGAAGAGGGAATCGTTTTTGTTAAATTCGTTGATCAGGATTATTTTCAATTCACGATCGAGAACTTCGAATTGAATGTGGGCGATAGAATTCACCGCGAGAAAGTTCAACAAGATCACTTCCAAGGAGGGAAACTTGAATCCTGGACCGGAAACGGAAAAAAATCTATAGATTTTTCGCGATGATAGGAAAATTTCGCGAAGACGAAAGGATATATTTCTCTTTCACTCGCCAAGGACGGGCTTCGGTGCCCATAAAAAGATCGGTATGAATTTTCTCAAGCGGTTCGCCAGTCGAAATATTGTGCAATCTTAATCCAGCGGCTTCAAAAACCGCCCAACTTCCCACAAAATCCCACAGGCTCGCATCAAAAAGGCATCCCACCCCTCGACCAACCGCTGGCCAACACAAATTCGAGACCGCCGAGGGCACGGACATCAACAGGCAGAGCGAGTGATCCCATTTGTATTTTTTAAAAAAAGATTCCGTCGCGAAAAAGAATGTTTGTCGGTTGATCTCTTGATCAACGGGCGTGATTCGCTGCGAAGTTTCTTGCGAAGAAAAAGCCTTTTCAATGAAATGAGTCTCATCGCCATCACTGACAAAGAATTCTCCCACGGAAGGAAAATAAACGCCGCCTAACCACGGCTTCAAATCTTTCAAAACTCCGAGCGAAATTCCATAAAACGACATTCCGTTAGCATAGGCGAGCGTTCCGTCAATCGGATCTAAAACCCAAATGTAGCGATGCGATTCCAAAACGGCTTGGGTCAAACCTTGCTGACTTTCCAAAACTTCTTCGTCGATCAAGAGATGTCCCTGCGCCTTCATACCCGAAAGTCCCTGTTGAAAGATTTGTGAAATTTGAAGATCCGCATCGGTGACGACAGAGTTGTCATGTTTTAATCGCGGATGACTCTTTTTCTGCAAATCTAGAGCAACGTCTCCAGCTCGACGGAAAAGATCTCGAACTTCACGCTTCCAAAAAGATTTCACCACTTCATCTTGATTCATCACACGGGAATCCCTTGAGCAATATATTTTTCAATCACCTGTTGGCATCGTTTTGTATCACATTTCTGATACCTCAATCCCACACGACGCCCCATGATATCTTCGGCTGTTTTGGCCATTTCGACTCGAATCGAATAAACAATCTGGGCTTCGATTGCAAGAGAACATGTACAAATTTTCTTCTTTAATGAAGGCTGATCGACGGTCAAATCTAAAACATTCCGATAACGCGTCCCGTACAAAGATTCCAGATATTCGATCGTAGCGCGATCAATTCCATAATGCCTACTCAACTCAAATGAGTCCTCATTAATCGATCCACTTCCAAACAAAGGATACTCTGGTGTCGGCTGCCATTTCTTTTCACCCAAAACTTTGGCTAAACACTCTCCGGCAATTCGACGATACGTTGTATATTTTCCACCCATCACATAAATCACCCCAGAGAAGGATTCTTCAATCACATGCCGACGAGAAACCTTTGAGGGGTGTCCCGACGCATAAACCAACGGCCGCAGTCCGGCAAATGTCGTCACAATTTTCTCTTTTTGAAAAGGCTCATCAGGGAAAACGCGTCGCAATTCAGAAAAGAGATAATCGATGTCTGCTGCCGCGGGTTGAGCATCTTCCACGCGACCGGAAAAATCCGTATCCGTTGTTCCGACAAGCGACTGTCCTTTCCAAGGGATCACAAAGAAAATTCGCTGGTCCTGCTGAACCTGCAACAAAAGCGCTTTATCAGAAAGATTTTTGGCGTAAACCAAGTGCACGCCCTTGGTCGTGCGGATCTTGTGTTGCCCTTGAACGAAATCCATTTTTTTGAGTTCATTGGTCCAAGGCCCCACAGCGACCACAATCCGTCGAGCGAGAATCTCAAAACGTTCACCAGACAAAACATCGCGCGCGTTCACGCCCACAACCTTGCCATCTTTTTTATCAAAGGAATCAACAGTAACATAATTTTTGAGAACGGCCCCTCGAGAAGCTGCCATCAATGCATTTTCCAAACACAAACGCGCATCATCCATCTGAGCATCATAATAGGAAACTGCACCGGTCAAGCCTCGGGACTTCAGACCCGGCAGCACTTGCAACGCTTCTTTGGGATTAAGAAAACGATGTAGCCCTAAGCGATGCCCCCCCGCCAAAAAATCATAAAGCGCAACTCCTGCCTTCATCATCCATAGGGGGCGAGGATCTCTTTCATAAACCGGAATGACAAACTCTAAAGGCTTGACCAAATGGGGAACGCTCTGGCAGTGAACATATCGCTCCTCGAGAGCTTCACGGACCAATGTGATATCGCCTTGCTCAAGATAACGAATGCCGCCATGCATCAATTTTGTGGATTTGCTGGACGTGCCGCTGGAAAAATCACTTTTGTCGACGAGGCAGACTTTCAGGCCGCGTTGTGCCGCCATGTTGGCCAGCGCACAGCCATTGATTCCGCCACCGATGATGAGAAGGTCATAAGGGGACATGAAAATGGATTCTTTTAAATTTATAGTCCTTTGTAGGGTTAGCAACCCCTTCGTTCACACGAACACCGTCTCAACTAAAATAAAAAAACTGTTTGAAGACGGCGTCCGGAGTTCACTCAGAGATTACTAACCCTACAAATCGTATTAGAAATATTTTTTATTATCAACAGTTATGAGACAGCTCATGAACGAACTCTGAGGCCCGTTTACAATCTGCATTTGATTCAAGAACAAACGGGACGATTGTGAGTGAATGAGTTGTCTCATAACTGTTACCAAATCATTTCTCACAAGCCTTCGAAACTGCTCGCTGCCATCCCTGATACAATTTCTTTCGCTCTTGCTCCTTCATCCGAGGAGAAAATACGCGATCTTTTTTCAACAAGCGAATCAAATCGCTTTTTCCTTTCCACAATCCCGCTTTCACGCCGGCCAAAAAGGCAACTCCTTGCACCGTCGAGTCAATCATCTGAGGTCGCGCGATCCGACAATTCAAAATGTCCGCCTGAAATTGCATCAGAAAATTATTCCGACACGCACCGCCGTCGACCTTAAGCTCTTGGATTTTTAAACCCGTCTCTTGCTTCATCAGGTCAAAAACATCTTTGGTTTGATAAGCAATCGATTCGAGAGCTGCCCGCACAATGTGCCGACGACTGGCCCCGCGCGTCAAACCACAAATCACTCCGCGCGCCTGTGAATCCCAATAAGGCGCACCCAGTCCTGTAAAGGCCGGAACCATATAAACACCATGATTATCTTTCAACCCAGCCGCCATCGTTTCAGATTCCGACGATGATTTGATAACCTTCAATTCATCGCGTAACCATTGGATGACCGCGCCGGCAATAAAGACCGCCCCCTCCATCGCATAAATGGGATTCCCCAAATCATCACTCGCCACCGTCGAGAGAAGTCCTTTCTTAGAAAAAACTAGCTTCTTGCCTGTATTCAAAACCAAAAAACATCCCGTCCCATACGTATTCTTAACCATTCCCGGCTCAAAACATCCTTGACCATACAGGGCCGCTTGCTGATCACCCAACACCGCCGTAATCGGGATTCCCGACGGCAAACCAGCAACTCCCGAAGTCGTCCTACCAAATTGAGAACCTGATTTCTGCACCTTTGGCAAAATTCCCGACGGAATCGAAAAAATCTTCAAAATTTCCTGGTCCCATTCCAATCGACGAATATTAAAAAGCAACGTTCGCGAAGCATTCGTCATGTCCGTCACGTGAGACTGACCACCGGTCAATTTCCAAATTAACCAACTGTCAATCGTTCCAAAACACGCATCTCCGCGATGAGCTTTTGCCTGTAGCCCTGGCACATGATCCAAAAGCCACTTGATTTTTGTTCCTGAAAAATACGGATCCAAAACAAGTCCTGTTTTTTGCCGAATACGAGATTCATATTTTCGATACCGCGGCTCGTGACACAATTCTGCGGTCCGTCGACATTGCCAAACGATCGCCTTCGCAACGGGACGCGATGTTTTCCGATCCCAAATCACCGTTGTTTCGCGCTGATTGGTGATGCCAATGGCGGTAATTCGTTGTGGAGAAATGCGCGCTTTTGCAATGGCTCGACGGATGACCGACACACAGGACGTCCAAATTTCTTCGGCATCATGTTCAACCCACCCGGGCTGAGGATAATATTGTTTAAACTCCCGATAAGCCTGAGCGATCACCTGAGCCTTAGAATTGAAAATGAAAGCACGCGACCCAGTGGTCCCTTGATCGATGGCAAGAATGTAAGAAGATTTTTGGGAAGGCTTCATTGAGAACCCGATGACTCAAGTTCTTTGAGAAGTTTCTCAAGCTGTTGGATTTCTTGGTTCAATTGTTGCAAATGCTGCTTAATCGTTTGAATTTGTTGCGATCCCTGACTCGCCTTTTCTTTCGTCGGAGAAACTTTAGGAGTTGCTGGCACAGGAGGCTGATAAATCGTGATGATGGGTTTCTGAAAAAGCCCATTCCCCAATTTCTGGGATGGCGCTCCTAACAATTTCGCTTCTCGATCACGGAGGACTCGCAATTCTTCTTGAAAAGAAACCTTGAGGGCTCGCAAATCTTTTTGAATCAAACGGATATTCTTCTCTTGTGCCTGACGCTCTTCGTTTGTTTTTGTTTCCCGCTCCACTTCTTCCTGAAGACGCGCGTCAATATCTTTTTTCTTCTGCTGATAATTTTCTAGCAGGCTTTTTTGTTCTTCTCGAAGATCCAAAACTTCAGATGGCAATTCAGGCGCCTGGGAAGACTGTCCCTGCGCATGTGCTCCGAAAGGAAAGACCAATAAAATGCTTAAAAAAAATGCGATGAAATATTTCATGGGATGGCTCTTTCGAAAGATTTTACGTCTGAGCAGCTAAAAATCGACCAACGCCTTCGGCAGCCGCTCGTCCCTCATTGATGGCCCATACTACCAGCGACTGTCCTCGACGCATATCTCCTGCGGCAAAAACTCCCTGAACACTGCTCATGCGGTTGGCATCCGTCTTCACATTGCCTCGCGCATCTAATTCTACACCCAATTCTTCGATCATTCCATTTTTAACAGGCCCTAAAAACCCCATAGCCAACAGCACAAGGTCTACATCAATGGTGAATTCAGAGCCTGGAATTTCTTTCATGTCTCGTCGACCGGTTTTAGAATCCACCGGCCCAAACTCAAGATGAACGGCGTGTAACTTTTTCACATGACCATTCTCACCTGAAAACTTTTTCGTCAGAATTGCATAATCACGTTCAACCCCTTCCTCATGCGACGTCGACGAACGCTCAATCAATGCCCAATTCGGCCATGGGTTGTCCGCGGCTCGAGTTTTCGGAGGACGAGCCATCAATTCATAATTTTTAACCGAAACAGCGCCTTGACGGTTCGATGTTCCGATGCAATCTGATCCTGTATCGCCTCCACCGAGGACAACGACGCGCTTTCCTTGCGCACTGATACGTTTGGACGGATCCAATTTTTGCCCCAAATTTACGCGGTTTTGCTGGGTTAAAAAATCCATCGCAAAATGAATTCCATTCAACTCACGCCCTTCAACAGGAAGATCCCGGGGCTGCTCCGCTCCACCACAAAGAACAACCGCATCATATTCTTCCACCAACTTTTTCGTCGCAATATCTTTCCCAATATGCACGCCTGTCTTGAATTTGACACCTTCTTGTTCCATGCGTTTGAGTCGACGCTCGACGACCCACTTTTCCATTTTGAAATCCGGAATCCCTAACGTCAAAAGCCCCCCCAACACTTCATTTTTTTCATAAAGCGTTACGGTATGTCCTAATTTATTCAACTGATCTGTGCACGCCAATCCCGACGGACCAGAACCCACCACCGCCACTTTCTTCCCCGTGCGGTGTTTGGGAGGCTGTGGCTTGATCCAACCTTCCTTGTAAGCACGCTCAACAACAGAAACTTCAATGTTCTTAATCGTCACCGGTGGGGCATTGATTCCTAAAACGCAAGAGTTTTCGCACGGAGCCGGGCATACTCGTCCCGTAAATTCTGGAAAATTGTTGGTTTTATGCAAACGTTCAATGGCGTCTTTCCACTGATCACGATAAACCAAATCATTCCAGTCAGGGATGATATTGCCAATCGGACAACCATCTTGACAAAACGGCACGCCGCAATCCATGCACCGGGCCCCTTGATGCTGGAGTTCTTCCTTGGGCATCTCGAGATAAAATTCTTTCCAATGCTTGATACGCTCTTGTGCGGGTTGCTTATGAAAATCTTCCCGCGGATATTTTAGAAATCCTTTTGCGTCACCCATGGCATCTTCCTATCACCTCAGCGGGTCCTGCGACCGAGCCACCGGCGAGGAAGTGTCGGAGCGCAATTGCGATCCGACGCCCTGCCCTCCGGGCCACCCGCTGATGAAAACATTAATTTTGCTTAGTTATTTCAATCACTTCTTTGGCCTTTGCTTGATTGGCTTCTTCAATCACCCGTCGGTAATCGGTAGGGTAGACTTTCACAAACTGAGAAAGTGTTTTCTCCCAATTCTGCAAAATGCCCTCAGCCACCGTGCTCTTGGTATATTGAGCATGTTCTTGAATCAAATCTTTCAATTCCTGAATATCTGACGCTTCCTGGACAGGAAAAAGCTCAACCATCCCCTTATTGCAAAGATTTTTAAAATTCCCATCGCGATCCCAAATGTAGGCAATGCCTCCCGACATCCCGGCTGCAAAGTTACGTCCCGTTGGACCAATCACCACCACGCGGCCACCCGTCATATATTCACATCCATGGTCACCAATCCCTTCAACAACCGCACTCGCCCCACTATTGCGCACGGCAAATCGTTCGCCGGCAAGTCCACAAAAATACGCCTTGCCTCGGACAGCTCCATACAAAACGACATTTCCGACAATGATATTTTCTTCGGGGATAAACGTGGCATTTCTCGGCGGACAAATGACAATCTTTCCACCCGACAATCCCTTCCCAACATAATCGTTCGCATCGCCTTCTAGGCGCAATGTCACGCCATTCGCTAAAAACGCACCAAAACTTTGTCCGGCGGATCCTTGAAAATTGATTTGGATTGTATCCTCCGGAAGCCCAGCCAAACCATACCGGCGAGCAATTTCGCTACTCAACATT
>JANLHA010000245.1 GCA_024653845.1 Candidatus Omnitrophota bacterium
ATTTCGAAGCGGCCGATCTCCTCGAGGATTTGGGGGTTACAGTTTATAAAATTGGATCTGGTGACATCACATGGCATGAGTATCTTCGATACGTTGCAAAAAAAGGCAAGCCGATCATCATTGGTGTGGGTTCGAGCACGATTGCTGAAATCGACGAGGCCTTGCGGGTTATTCGCGCCGAAGGAAATAATGATATTGTGCTTCTACAATGTGTCACCAATTATCCTTCGAGCTTCGAATCTGCAAATATCCGGGCGATGAAAAGTTTGGGAAAGATGTTTGATGTTCTTGTTGGATATTCAGATCATACACCAGGATCTGTCGTTCCCTTAGGGGCGGTGGCTTTGGGAGGATGTGTGATTGAGAAGCATTTCACTGACGATAAAACTCGTCCAGGTCCGGACCATCCATTTGCCATGGACGGCAAAGACATGAAAGAGATGGTCGAGGGCATCCGCAAAATGGAAAAAGCGTTGGGTTCACCCGTCAAAGACCTTTATAAAGAGGAAAGCACGACGGTCATTTTGCAAAGACGATGTTTGCGTGCAGCCAAAAATTTGCGCAAAGGCACCAAGTTGAAGGCGGAGATGATTTCAGTTTTGCGTCCAGCCCCAACGGAAGCATTGGTTCCGAAATACAAAGAGACGTTATTAGGAAGAGAATTGAAAAAAGACATGAAAAAAGGCGAGCCGTTTGCTTGGGAACAGGTTCTATAAAGTCCAAAAATCAGCCACTAGATGTATATCCTTGTTAAGAAATTTTTCCATCTTTGCCAAAGCGGCATGGTCCTCCTAGATTTGCATTGACTCCTCCAGGTTTTGGGGATATATTCCTAGGCACGTGGAATTTTTTAAGAACGAAAATTGGCAGATAAGCAGATAGAAAACATGGGAAAAAAGTATCGTATCGCCATTGTGGGCTTTGGAAAGATGGGAAAGATCCGAGCTTCATGTCTGAAGAAGCATCAGGATCTTGAGCTCGCGGTGATTTGTGAGCCTAACCCCGTCGGTGTCGAGTCAGGGATTTCTGTTGTTGCGGATTATCGCAAAGTCTTGGATCACCATGTGGATATTGTCTATGTGTGCACGCCCAACAAGTATATTGCTGAAAATGTGTGTTTCTTTTTGAATCATGGAAAACATGTCTTTTCGGAAAAGCCACCGGGCCGCAATAAATGTGATGTGGCCAAGATGCTAGAAGCCCAGCGCAGCAATCCTCAATCGAAACTAAAATTTGGATTTAATCATCGTTATCATCAAGCCGTTTTGGATGCGAAGTCTTTGGCTGACAAAGGACGTTTGGGCAAAATTTTGTGGGTGCGTGGGATTTATGGCAAGGGTGGCGGGCCGCGATATGATCAGAATTGGCGTAATGAGCGAGAGATGTCGGGGGGAGGGATCCTGATTGATCAAGGGATTCATATGATTGATCTTTTCCGTCTTTTTTGCGGGGATTTTGAAGAGGTGAAAGCGTTCATTGGTCAGAATTATTGGCCGGCCAATGTCGAAGATAACGCTTTTGTGATGTTGCGCAACCCCTCCGGGCAAGTGGGGATGCTGCACTCTTCTGCCACCCAGTGGAAATACAAATTTCAGCTGGATATTTATTTTGAAAAAGGCTATGCTTCTATAGCTGGAATTTTGTCTTCGACCATGAATTACGGAACGGAAACGTTATCCATCGCACGGAATGTTTATGATGGGGAAGGGTATCCCTTGCCTAATCCAGAAGAATCGATCAACTATTATGAAGAAGATCATTCTTGGGATTTGGAATTGAATGAATTCATTTCAGCCATTAAAGAGGATGCTCCCATCCAAGTTGGATCATGCGAAGAAGCTTATAAAACAATGGAATTGATCGAGGCGATTTATCGAAGCGATCAACATCTCTTTAGTAAAACGGGTATTTTCTTAGGACATCCTTATGAAAAAAGCCATACTTCTCAATGATTTGACAGATGCGGATATCATTGATAGCAGCATCTATCAAGAATATGTTTCGTTGTTGAAGAAAGATATCTCGTCGCTATGGACCGGTTCCGGTTGCACCAAACCCTATTCGTGGTTTGATTCATCAGCCGCCAGCCTGCAGGATGTCTATAAAATTTTAGATGTTCAGTACCAGTTTTGTCCCAAGACGCAATCTTGTTTTGTGAATCCTCGTCTTAATACTCAAGCTCTGCGTGATTTTTATCGAGACTCTCAAGCCTGTCAGTTTTGGCGCAAGCAGTTGTGTGAAGTGGATGAGGATCAACTTTATTATATTTATGGTTCACGGGTGAGTTGGATTACGGAGCTGGTCGATGAATATCTAGATCGCCCGAGTGTGCTGGTCGATTTGGAGACCAAATATCCATTTTTGCTAAAACATATCGAAAATCAGAAAATATTTTCCACCATGGGCACGTTGGATCCGTTATTATTTGAGAAAGAAAATCAATTGTCTTCTCGAGTTTTGCAAGATGCACGCGTTTCCACATTGGAAGGAAGTACAGATGTGTTTACCGCCTTTGAAACACTCGAGCGCATGGCTGAACCTCATCGATTATTTTCTTTAGCGGCCAAGTTTTGTCGTCCTGGAGGATTGCTTTTGTTGACCACCGCGACATGTTCTGGGTTTGAATATCAAGTTTTAAAGGAACATGCGCCTAACTTGAACCCGATCAATCGGATGAATTTGATGTCGTTAGAGTTCATTGTCGATTTGATTCAACGTCATGGATTTGAATTGATCGAACTGAGCACCCCAGGGCGATTGGATGTGGAAATCATGAGAAAGACTTTAGAGCGAAAGCCAGATTTGCCCGTCGATGATTTCTGGAAATACATTTTGCATCATCGTGACGAAAAAACATGGCAAGGATTACAAAATTTTCTTCAACAAAATCGTTTGAGTTCTCACGTGAGAATCGCGGCGAGAAAAAATAACGGTTAAAGGGGGGCCCTTTATGTCAGATCTGAAGGCTGAATCAATGCAAGCCAATGAAAAAGAAGAGGGGGTTTATGCTCCTGCTAGCTTGGGACGTACCATTGCGGACCGCAAAAAGAATATCAAAAAGGGGAATTATTGTGAGATTCCACCATTCCCACGAGAAATCTTTTTGGATTTGACGTCCTTCTGTAATCATCGTTGTGTTTTTTGTTCGAATCCTCATATCAAGAACAAAAAAACAATGGAACCAGACATGGTCGTCAGGGTTTTACGAGAAGCGTATGAATGTGGCGTGCGGGATTTGGGTCTTTATGCAACGGGGGAGTCTTTTTTGGTGAAAAGTTTGCCGGAGTATGTCGCGGAAGCCAAAAGAATAGGATACGAATATTTGTTTATTACGACCAATGGAGCCTTAGCCACGCCGGACCGGGCCAAAGCGGTTTTGGATGCGGGTTTAGACAGCATCAAATTTTCGATCAGCGCAGGCCGTCCAGAAACATACAAAATTATTCAGGGAAAGGATGATTTTGAGACGGTGATTTCGAATTTGCGTTGGGTTTCCAATTATCGTAAGGAGTCCGGGTTGAAATATCGGATTTATGTCACCATGGTTTACACCAATAAAACCAAAGATGAGGTGGAAATTTTAAGAAATATTGTTCAGCCTCTGATTGATGAATGGGATCCCCATCCTTTGAATAATCAGTGTGGAAACATGTATGAGAATAACAAGATTGGCGAAATTCTTGATCATAGCCCGCGCGCTCGGGGCCATACGAATATTTGTTTTCAGCCGTTCAAAGGATTCACCATCACTCCTGAAGGATTGATCTCGGCGTGTGTTTTGGATTATTCTAAAGATCTGGTCGTCGGGGATCTTACGAAAAATAGCCTGAAAGAAATTTGGGAAGGAGAAATTTACCGAAATTTCCGCAAACGGCATTTGAATAAGGATTTGAAAGGGCTGATTTGTTACAACTGTATGCACAATCAAAACGAACCTGTTGAACCGCTCATGCCGGAATATGTTCAACACTTCGAGAAGGATTTTGAAAAGAACAAGGACTATGAAAAAGCACTTTAAAGACCATATTCAGAACATGAAACGTTATCAAACTTCGTTGGGACGTGATTTGGTCCATGGTTATCGTCTGGACCGCAATGAGCGTGTTTCTAATCTTTCGCCGAACGTCATGGAAGATTTGCTCAAGAAATTTTCTAATTACATCTTTAGCGCTTCTCCGGAATCCGCCACTCTTTATGAAAAGATTGCGAAATCTTTAAATGTCGAGAAAGATAAAATTTATATCACGGGTGGAATCACCGAGGGGATTCGTATTTTATATGAAATTTTAACCAATCCCGGCGACAATGTGATTGTTTTGGATCCGACGTATCCGATGTTTATGGTTTATGCCGGGCTTTATCAGTTGGATTATCGCAAGATCACTTATAAAAACGATTTGACGGTGGACTTTGATTCGCTGTATCGTCAGATGGATCAACGAACTAAAATTGTTCTGATCCCCAACCCGAATCTTCCGATTGAAAGTTCTTTGAGCATTGAGCAGTTGCGATCGGTGGCGCAAGAATGCAAAAAAAGAGATATTGTTTTGGTGGTTGATGAAGCCTATCATTTTTTTGGATCCCCGACGGTGTTGAGCTTGATCGATGAATTTGAAAATTTGATTGTGACTCGCACATTTTCGAAGGCTTATGGGTTGGCTGGTTTGCGGCTCGGATTCATGGTCTCTCAACCGCAGAACATTGAATATTTTAATAAAACGCGATCGCTGGTTGAGTCCAATACACTTTCGATGCTGGTGGCGGAATATTTTTTGGATCATCCGGAATTGGTCCAAGAACATGTCCGTGAAGTGAAGGAAGGTGCGGCATATCTCCAAACAGAATTGGATAAGCTGGGCCTCAGATGGCATGGAGGAAATTTCACCAACGGATTGTTGATCTTCCTCGATGAGCCCGCGCAATCCAAGGCGGTTGTTTCGTATATGCGCGAACGTAAGATTTATATTCGCGGTTCTTTTGAAGCCCCTTATGATGCCTGTATTCGCATTAGCATTGGACCTAAGAGTGTGATGGAAGTTTTTATGAAAGAATTCACTCGTTGGCTCAGTGAGAATACGAATATCATCAAATCTTATGTATGACATCCGTCGTTACTCCGATCAATATTTACCTGCCACTCTGGATCTCATCGAGCGCTCCGATTCCACTTCGCGTACCCAAAACACCTGGTTGAACAATCCTATGACTGCTGTCCTGGCTTTTGAAGAACAAAAGCTTGTGGGGATCATTCCTTTTGAGAAAAGAGAATTGTTTTTAGGTGTGGGTCATTCTCTTCCAGCCTTATGGGTCAGTGGAGCTCATGTTGAGCCTGATCATCGCAGCCAAGGCATTGGTTCCGCGATGGACGAGAAAGTTGGTGAACTTTTTCCTGATGCTCAAGCGGTTTTTGCTTTTCGGGAAGATGAAAAAAGCGCGGCCTATCGCTGGTATCGCCGGATCGGTTATGTGGACATTTGTCGGATTCTGTCATTGAAGAAGTCGGTGATTTCGTCGTCGGAGGAGGGGCTAGGTTCTCATGTCTTCGAGAGCGAACAAGATTTTTTGAATAAAGGACCTGCGCTTTTAAAATGTTTTCAAAGGCGAGATGGGTGTGCTTGGGGTTATCCTTGCCGAGGAAAAGATTTTTGGGCACAAAAAGCCAAGGCACATTACTATAAAGAATTTTATCAATACTCTTTGGTGACTCTGGAAGAGAAAGGCGAGATCCAAGCTTATGCCTTCTTAGGTCAGACCAGCATGCGTGATGGAGTCGCACGATTTGATATTTTGGAATGGGTTGCGTCGGAGAAAAATCGTTTACAAGAAGCCTTGCATCACGCGGTCAATGACTTGGCCAAAAAGAAAAATCTAAGAGAAATTCGTATTCAACTCAGCGTCAATGATGAGGAGTTGAATTGGTTCCGAACCCAAGGGTATCATGTGCGTTGGCGGACAAACATCATTGGAAAACTTTTGAAGCCTCAGGATATCTTAGAAAAATTATGTTCTCATCATATGGATTTTGGATTGACTTGGGAAACTCCTTCCGGAGTGATTAAGTGTGGGAAGGGCTCTTCCCGAATTCATCTTTTTTCTCATGATGAAGTTTTACATAAAATTTTACTGGGGCGATGTAATCTTAAAGATTTGTGCGCCTGGGGAGAGGTTGTGGTCTATGAGGGAGAGTTGAACAAGTTATCTTCTTTGATTGATAAGATGATTTTTCATCCCTGGATTTATTTTCATATCGACTATATTTAAAAGGAGAATGGAAACAATGAGTAAAGTGGTTTGTATGATTCCCGCTCGTATGGCAAGCACCCGTTTCCCGGGAAAACCGATCGCTAAGATTCTGGGTGTGCCGATGATTGAGCATGTTTATCGACGGGTACAGCTTGCCAAAACCATCGATGAGATCTATATCGCCACGTGTGATGAAGAAATCGCTCAGGTCGCACGGGACTTTGGGGCGCCTGTGGTCATGACCGCCAACACCCATGTTCGCGGAACTGATCGGGTGGCCGAGGCGGCCTCGAAAGTGGAAGCTGACATTGTGATCAATGTTCAGGGCGATGAACCGTTGGTTGATCCGGCATCTCTCGACGGAGGCATCCAGATGTTAAAGAAGGATCCTGCGATCTATTGTGTCAATTTGATTTCTGTCATCAAAGATTGGAATGTTTTTGCAAGTCCGCATGTTGTAAAAACAGTTGTCGATCAAAAAGGAAAA
>JANLHA010000248.1 GCA_024653845.1 Candidatus Omnitrophota bacterium
CAGGCTTCTCACGCGGGGGAAATCAATGTTGCAATCCAGAAAAAAATGATTTCGCAAAAAGATATTTATGGAAACTTAGGCGATATTATTGCTGGAAAAAAGAAGGGAAGAACTTCTCCAGCGGAATTAACTGTTTTTGATTCGACAGGGCTGGCCATCCAAGACGTTGCCGTGGCGCAAAAAGTTTATCAGAATGCCCAAAAGAGAAATGTAGGGCGAGCCGTTAAATTGTTTTAATTCTTATACATACTGCCCTGCGACATATCCCGACGCCCAGGCCCATTGGAAGTTATATCCTCCCAGATGGCCTGTCACATCAACGACTTCACCAATGAAGTAAAGTCCGGCAATTTTGTTGGATTCCATGGTTTTTGAAGAAAGCTCATTGGTGTCCACCCCTCCGACGGTGACTTCGGCTTTTGAATAACCTTCAGTCCCAGCAGGGACAATTTCCCAGTGATGAATGATTTGAGCAGCTCTGTCAAACTCATGAGGCGAGTATTGATTCAACGGTTTGTTGTGAATGTAGTGAGAGCAAAAGACGTCAACAAATCGTCGGGGGAGGTATTGAATCAAAAGATTCTTCATCTCCATCTTGCTCGAAGCATGAGCTTTGAAAATTTCTAAAATATTGACCTCTGGCAAGAGATCGATCGCAATCGGTTGCCCATTTTCCCAATACGAAGAAATCTGTAAAATGGCGGGCCCACTCAATCCGCGATGGGTGAATAAAATGTTTTCTCGAAATGTTTGATCTTGAAAATACACGACCGTATTGATCGAAACCCCGGAGAGTTCTTGAAAGATGTTTTGTTCCTCTTTGCCCCAGACCAAAGGAACCAGCCCGGGCCGAGGCGTAATGATATGAAGTCCAAATTGACGTGCGATTTTGTATCCCAAATCTGTTGCTCCCAGAGTGGGAATCGAAAGTCCGCCGGTGGCGATCACAAGGCTTTTACTTTCATAAAGTCTTGAGGCCGTGCTCACGCAAAATTGGTCGTCTTTTTGAATTTGGTTGACCGTCGTACTGGTTAAAATTTTCACCCCATTTTGTTCGCACTCTTTTGTGAGCAAATCGATCACATCTTGGGCGCTATCATCACAGAACAATTGGCCAAGTTTCTTTTCGTGAAAAGAAATGCGATGACGCTTTACCAGTTCACAGAAATGTTCTGCAGTGTAGCGGGCTAACGCTGATTTTGCAAAGTGAGGGTTCTCGCTCAGATACGTTTCTGGGCGAACAAAAATATTCGTGAAATTGCAGCGTCCCCCACCAGAAATCCTGATTTTTTTCCCAATGCGGTCGTTACGTTCAAGAACAATGACCTGGCGTCCTCGTTTGCCGGCTTCGATCGCACACATGAGCCCTGCGGCCCCTGCCCCAATAATGATCACATCGGTTTTGAGGTTCAAAATTGACATGGGCTTATTATACACAAGATTCTCTTCTTGTCAGTTGAGGATAGATTTTGTATGATGTCCTTACTAAGTTCTTAACAATGAAAGGAGTTGTCAGATGAAAAAGATTTTTGCGGCATGTTTAGGGGTTGGATTCTTGGCTGCCATGGCATTCGTGTCCTTTGCTCAGAATGATGCTGGGATGAGTTCAGCAACAGCACCCCAGAGCATTCAAGAAACAAGTGATGATATGAAAATGGGCAAGGGGCAAGGAATGATGAGGATGATGGGCGAGGAGAATGAAGCGAAGGAAACATATGGGATTATGAAGCGTTGCCATATGATGGGAAAGAAAGGCATGATGAAACACGGAAAA
>JANLHA010000259.1 GCA_024653845.1 Candidatus Omnitrophota bacterium
ATTTCCCATCAATAAACTCTTTAAGTTCATCGCCGGTCATGCCTTCATCATCAGCCGCCCAACTGCGCCATTGCAATTTCTTTGGCATTGGTGAAATATATTTGTCATTGAGGAGTTCGATCTCTTTGTCCTTGTCGTCCAGTATCTTGAGGCTGATCATCCAGCCCAACTGCTCAATGCGCTGTGCGTCTCCGGACACGCCCGGATCCTTGCGCATAATATTCTGTAATGTTTTTATAATATTCCCGATGTTTTTCATTATTACCCCTTACGCTGCTGTATATAGTTCACGCTCCAGTTCTTCAATAACATGAAGATACTTATCTCTCCCGCCGAAAATCTGCACGATTTCCGTGGGTGTCCCGATTTGATTAAAAGGTTCTATTCTTAAAATTGCAAGGTCTTCTATATTTTCAATGCCCTCATCAGCATATTTATCCAGGAGCGCCTCAATAACCTTTCGCGCCTTCTCCCCATATTTCGTGAAATAATTGCGCTTCTTTACATTTTCCACGCGCTCCCGCCTAGTAAGCGCGGGCATATCCCACGCAATATGACAGATAAGGTCAAAGACATCCAAATCCTTTTTTGCTTCTACCATCAGGTTTTCTGGAATAATTCCATGTGATTCCAATTCCTCGATAACTGCTTTCTTCTTATGAGCGCTGTTCCAGCGGGCAAGGAAATCATCCAGGGATCGAAACTCCTGTAAGATGCTCTTTTTTGTGTAATCCTTGAGACTTTCGGTGATAAGTTTTCCGTTCGCATCCAGATGCTGAACCCGCTCGTTTAACACCGAAACATCCACTCCGGCCACATATACCTTTTGCCGGGGTTCGGATATAATTTCACCGCCTTGAATGATTTCCGGTTGTGTGGGGTATTCAACCGATTCTTTTCCCTCGAAATCCACAGGCTGACCGGTTTCCGGATCAATGATCTCCTGGTCTTCTTCGGGATAAATATCCTGGTCCGTTAATTCCTGTTCACCCTGAACTTCTTTGATCATGACCGGGTAGCCGTCAAACGCCGTATCCGCGAAAAGATCTGTTACATTTCGAAAGTCCATGATGGCAAAGAACATCTTATCATACTCTTCGTTAATACGAGTTCCGCGTCCGATAATCTGCTTGAACTCTGTCATTGACTTGATGTTTGAATCAAGCACGATCAATTTACAGGTCTGCGCATCGACGCCGGTTGTCATTAATTTTGAAGTAGTAGCGATAACTGGATAACGCTCCTCAGGATTTATGAAATTATCCACTTCTCGCTTGCCTTCGTCATCATCACCGGTTATTCGCATAATATACTTGTAGTTCTCAAGCGCCAAATCCGAGTTCTCAATAGCTAGTGCCTGTCTCATGCGTTCAGCGTGTTCAATATCCACACAAAAAACTATTGTTTTGTCAAAACGGTTCGTTTTTCTCAAATACTCCGATACTTTCTTGGCGACAATCTTCGTTCTCTCATCAATCACGAGATTTTTATCAAAATCCTTGGTGTTATAAATACGATCTTCAATCTCATTGCCATCCTTATCTTTTTTGCCTGCCTCAGGCCGCCAGCCCTCAAGGTCGGTATTGAGTCCGACACGTATAACTTTATAGGGAGCCAAAAATCCATCCTCAATACCTTGCTTGAGTGTATAGGTATAAATCGGATCGCCGAAGTATTCTATGTTTGATATTTCTTTTGTTTCCCTCGGTGTTGCAGTAAGGCCGATATGAGTCGCGGAACTAAAATAATCAAG
>JANLHA010000265.1 GCA_024653845.1 Candidatus Omnitrophota bacterium
GCCTCCTTGGCCAAGGCTTTGGTGAAAGCGATGATCCCACCTTTACTCGATGAATAATTGGTTTGGCCAGGTAAGCCAATGACTCCACTCACCGACGAAATATTGACGATCTGCCCTCGCTTCTGTTTTAAAAATGTCACAATGCACGCGCGGCTGGTATAAAACATTCCCGAAAGATTCGTATCGATCACATCATGCCACTCATCCGCCGTCATCATCATTAAAACCTTATCACGAGTGATGCCGGCATTATTGATCAAAATATCCAATCCACCAAACTCTTTCTTGATTTCTTCAATCCATTGCTTAACGGCATCAAAACTCTTAATATCCACACGACTGGCATGGCAACGTACACCCAGCTTCTGAGCTTCTTCGACGAGCGATTTGGCGGCGTCTTCACTTTTTGTATAATTGAAAGCCACATGGCACCCTTCTTGGGCAAGCATTAAAACAATCGCTCGACCAATTCCGCGTGCCCCGCCGGTCACGATAGCTATTTTATCTTTTAAAGATTCCATTATTCGTCACGCTTCCCTAGTATCATCACCCGATTCGCCCCACTCGGGCTGAAATTGATCACCATGACCGTCTTGACATTAGCCTCGCGTGCAACATTTGGCACATAATCCAAATCGCAATCCGGGTCCGGTTCTTGATAATTCACCGTCGGAGGGATGAATCCTTCGTTGAGCGCGGCCAAAGCGGCCGCCACCGCAAATGCGCCCGAAACACTATAACACTCCCCAACCATCGACTTGATGCTGCTCACCGGGATTTTATAAGCATATTCACCAAAAACTTCCTTAATTGCCTGAGTTTCGATTCGGTCCGCAGCCTGCGTTGAGTTGGCATTCGAACAAATGTAGTCGATATCAGATACTTGCATCCCTGCCTCGTCCAACGCCTGACGGATTGCTTCTTTAATTCCTGTTCCCTTCGGGTTATACTTGCGCGTGCTATAGGTATCAAAAAAATATCCAAACGAAATCACTTCGCCATAAATTTTCGCCCCACGCGCTTTGGCATGTTCATACTCTTCCATCACCATCAGGCATGCGCCTTCACCAAATGTCACGCCGTTTCGTCGTCGGTCAAAGGGACAATTGATAAACGATTCACCCGGCCGAGAACCTGACAAAAATTTGAGCGTATGAAATCCCCAGTATGTGTATTCATTCATTTCTTCCACGCCACCGGCAAAAACAACCTTAGCGCGATCCCACAGAATGAAATTGCTGGCGTACTCAATGGCATCAAGACTCGTCGTGAACCCATTGGACATCGTCGTTGAGAACCCTTGAATATTGAACCAAATATTGGCGTGGCTAGCCGGAGAATTGATAACGGTATTGGGGAAAAGTGCGGGATTAACGTAACGTGGGCCTTCCGTAATGATGACCTTATCAAAGTCCGCAATGCTTTTGAGACTTCCAAACGTGGTCCCGCAAGAAATTCCTACATCGTCGGTATTTTCATTGGTGATCACAAAACCGCAATCGTCGATGGCTAATTTCGTGCAGGAAACCATCAGACGCGTAGCCCGGTCAAAGGTTCGCAAACCCTTTTGACCCAAATAAACTTTCGCATCAAAATCCGGAACTTCTCCAGCAATGTTGGTGAAAAATTCAGAAGTGTCGAAGAGGCTAACGGGACGGTAACCAACTTTGCCTTCACGCAAAGATTGCCAGAATTCCTGGCGCCCTTTGCCGTTGGGAGCAAGAATTCCCAGACCTGTAAAAACAACCTTTTCTGCCATGGGGGGTATTATAGGATAAATTAACTGATGCGACCAGAATTTTCCTCGGTTGTCTCACCGAGGAGAAGATCAAAATTGGTCACGGGTTGGATATTGAGAATGACAGGCATAAATCCGTCGATGATGACATTTTCAAGAGAAGATGGATCAAAGATGGGCGCGGATTGCATCCCTTCTCCGCGCGTCTGCAAATCCATTTTGTTAGGATTAAAGTCGATACCGCCGGGAGTCATAGATTGACCTGTAATACCTTCCGCACTAGGATTATCTGCTCCTCTTATCCGTTGAGCTAACTCCTCCTTGGCCCATTGCAGAATCCATCCATTGACTTCTGCAGTCTGCTCCCGATTTTTTTCTTCTGTAATTTGACTGGCCGGATGAAAAATATCCATGCGCATTTCCGTGTCTTGATTAGCATTCCTTAAAGCCCGAGACATGACAAATCCTTCTGCGCCGGGCTCTTGGAAAGCCGTAGCCCAAATTCTTAAATACTCCTCGTCCAATTGCTCAAAATATTTCTGGAATAAATTTTTTAAGACCTCCAAACGATCAGGGAAAAGATCTTCTTCCTGGTTGTTTTCTTTTGCACTCTGAATCATTTTTTGTAACGTTAATAAAAGAACTTCCATCCCCCGCGTAGAAAGATGCTGATCCCTTAAAAGTTCATAATCTCCCGCCTCGACTCCTCCTCGAGCATCAACAATTTGCATGTGGTCTTCATATTGGTCAAACTCTTCTCGATCAGCCTCTCTGCCATCAAAAACAAAATCCTGAGAATGAAGTGTCTTCTTATACCAACCTGTATTCTGTTTGAGAGCTTGGGTCTCACCAAATCTTCCCATTAACCAATAGATCAACTCACGTCCTGAAAAAGCTGTCCCGGCTGGTAATATACCCTGCCCGCTCAGCGTTCTTGAGATTCTCCAGCTGAGGCGATCTAGGTGCGAGTCACTCTTAATCAGTTGAGGGAACTTGTCCAGCCGATGCAAACTGCCATAAATATTGAAAACTAAAACCGGCTCAAAATCTCTTGCATCCTTGTCCTTTAAATTCAAGGATGCAACAGGTTGAAAGTTTCCATCTTTGTTAGGTAGCCAAAGGACAGGCTGATATCCCAACATTCTTGGGAAACGACTGGCAAATGAGGATAATGCTCCCGCAGCTTCCCGAGATTGTTGGGCTTCTTCTTTGGAAGCCAACCCCACAAATTTATTCCAGTTATGCGCCAACCAAAAGAAAGGTTCTCGTCGGGGAAAAAGAAATTGTCCCCCTCCTTTATTTCCGATGAAGGTCCCATCCCCCAGAGGGAATAATGGCTGCCGGGCATTGGCCACCTCATAAGTAAAGGTGTCCCAACTGGCTCGGTCAACTAAACCTGCAATGATAGGAATTCCCTGACCGGCCAAACGATTGGCTACAGCCGCTTCTCCAACGGAAAAGGAGGCGTACTGCTGCATCAAGGCATGATCACCATCCCTCGTGTCAGGAGCAGCGATAATTTCTCCCACCTCTTCGCTAGACAATCTTTTAAGAAACACCATTCTAACGGCTGAGTCATCAATCAATTCAGCCTTGATCAATTCAAAACTTTCTTGACGCTCTAAAGCATCTCGCAAATATCTATACTCAGCCAAATCATTGTCCACCCAATATTGATCAAAAAGCCGATCAACAATTACCTGCTGAAAAACATTCTCCTCATACGCAATCGCTTCGTCGGCGTTGAGCGGAATCCCCCGTTGGGCGGCCTCTCTCAAAATCGGATAATGTTCGCGATGCCGACGACCGGTGGCATATTCTCGTCGGAGTTGACGAAGCCGTTCAATCGGCATGGTCTCTAGCTGATAGCGATCATACGCGGTTAACCCACCATCGGGCGCAAACTCTGGTTCTTGCCGCTGCATTGCCGAGGCAATAACGTGCGCTTCACGCTCGGAGTAGTCATGCTCGGTCCGTAGCCAAATTTCGGCGGCTTCGTGAAAAAGGGTTTCTTGAGCGATCGCCGATGCAGCATCACCAAACGCATCATTCCTATTCACCACAATCACCCATTCGCCGGCCTTAATTCCATCTTCCGGCTTCTCGACTTGAAAATAATATCCACCCGCCCGCTCTAACCGCGGATGATCACTATAAATGACTCGGGCTTGAATTTCTGACCTAACCCGCCCATCCATAATTTTCGTCAAACTTTGTTGTGGAGTTTGAACAGCCTGCCCCGTCCATACTTCATGCAAGTCGCTTAAATCCTGTTCTGCTTCGATACTTCCTGCCTCGCGGACGCCGAGAGATTTCATCTGACCTGACTGATACCAGGGTAAATATTGTGGAGCAATGATGTGGGGAGTAGCATAAACTCTCATTACTAATTTCCCTGTTCCTTGATGCAGGGCAGCAGAAAGATTTTGCACATGACCCCTGCCAACTAAAAAATAAACATCCAATCCTTTAGATTCTGCTATGGCAGCAATCTCCCGCATATTCTTAAGGATAAATTTGTCACGCCATTTTCCATTAACTTCTTCAACAACATAACTTTGATGAGTGACATTCTTGGGGTCCTGCAAATAACTTTCTATTCTTCCTAGATTAAGCTGAAAATCTCCGGTGAATCCCTTAATGTCTTCATTCATCACTAGAATAATTTCTTTCAGAAGGGCTATCCAATCTTGGTTTGTTCCATAAGTGCCAAGACTATCAGCAAATTTGTTAACAAAAGATCTTAGATCTGCACCTTTATTCTCTTGATAATATCGGGTTAATTGATCATACAATGTCTTTACGGAAGGCCCCAAGCTTCGCTCGCGTAATTTCTGCCAATATTTTCTAAAATTCTCACTTTGCCTCAAATCATAAATAAGTTGGGCTTTCGTCGTGACCTCTTGTTCCTTCATACCATTTGATAAATACCCGTAATGAAGCAAACTTCCAGAATACTTATTGGCAAACTCATCTTCATAACCGAATGTGAATCCTTTATCTTGCAGGGCATAAGCATTTTGTAAGAATTCTTGCTCTTGGGCCTCGTTACGAACAAGGCCTTCGATACCAAGAACAATTTTTCTCTGACTTGCTGCTTGCACTAGACGGGCCTGAAAGGCATCATCATTAGGGGCTTGATGGTTCATTCCTACGATAAAGAAACTTTTTACACGGGCAACGGGTTGAGCCGAAAGAGCTGCCGGTGCCAAAGCAAGAAGACCTCCTGCCAATCGAAAGAAACCTCTTCGAGAAAGAACAGGATTAAAATAATGCCAAACGGATACTTGATCTGAAATTGATCGTCTCAAAGCCGTAGGCGCACCTTCTGATGCGATACGAATATCAAAATTCTCAATCGGCTGGTCGGTGGCGGGATCAAGGCGCGGGAGCGTGTAAGCATCGATCTCTGCGGCCGGGCGGCCTTCGGCTCGCATCCCTTCTTTGTGCGCGGCCTCAAGCATGCCAATGACATGATTTTGCCGACGGATGAGTTCGAGACGCCGAGTTGCTGCACTACCCCTGATCTCGAAACGCGTACCAAAGGTCCCATTGGCATAGTCTTGGGTATTGATCCCTAAATTCTCTGCATCCTCTCCTTCCTCTAAAATTCTGATTCCTTCCTCATCAATCTGCCGAGCCTCATTGATCAAGAACTCTAACTCTGCCAATTCATGCTTAGCCTTGGTCGCGTTGCGCGCATAAACCGCCAATTGATAAGTGCCTCGCCCGGCGTGGTCAGCCTGAAAATCGTGATGAATAATAACGACAATCCCATCTTTTGTTAAATACATCTTATCTTGGGGATACTCAGCACCCGAGAGAGCGAAGGCCTTTTCTCGCCCCACAGCCCCTAAGTCTCGGGCGGCCTGTTTCAAATCAGGGATCCGTTGCTCATTTTCAATCAATTTATAATGCAAAATTCTTCCTCTCATGATCAGCTCCACCATGAGCAGAGGAGCAATTTGACCCCGAATAACCCTTCCGAAATTGCCTTCATCATTCAAATGGTCATGAGTCGAACGCAAATAAATGAAGAATTCCTTTGCCAGAGAGAGCTTATCTCCTCCCCCCGCTGCGATCCGGATATCAAAATTACGCATGGCTTTTTTGAGATACGGGCTGGGGACAAACTCATCCCCTCTTCCTTCAGCCTCTAAGCCCGCGCGATGGGCCTCATTAAGAATATTAATCAAAAGATTCTGTCGTCGGAAAAGCTCCTCCTGATCTGTTGTGGCATGCCGATTCCCCAACCCATTTCCAAACTCCTGTATTCGAGCGCCTAAAAGTTCATCTGGATCATCTTCCAAAAGAATCGCGTTCTTGCGGGCCACGCGGAGGACATCAATTAATTCTGCGAGTTCATGTTTGACTTTATTTTCATCGGAAGCATAAACAGACGGCTGATAAGTTCCCCGTCCGGCGTGATCAATCAAATTAAAACGGCTATCGATAATGATAAGAACATTGCCGTCTTTGTAAATTTTCCCTCCACTAGGAAGTTCAACAACTCCGTTTTCCCCATAATCTTCAATGAGCTGATCAAAATCATAAATACCACCATCCTCTTCAACATCAAATCCTACGTCGAGAAGCTCATGGACGATCTGGTCGAGCACCCATCGGACAGCTTCGTTATGAAGCTGAATAAATTCTTGATCAAATTCTTTAATGTAATTCTCCCCCGTCGCAGAGGCTTGAGCTAATGGAGCTTGTACACCCTGAAATTTTGGATGATTTTGCAAATCTGTCCGCGTCACATCGTTAAAGATGGTGTTATATCGAATATTTTCGTACCCTGAAATTTGGCGGAGCGCCTCGAAAAGTGAGATAATTGTTGCCCCAGCAGGCATTTGATCACTATCCAAAATTTCTCTCAATTTTGATCGGCGGGCCTGAACCTGGGGCCGCGTCGTCTTCTCTTTAGAACGAACGGCTAAAGCCGGATGAGATCGTAGTTCAAAGTCTTCGATGGTATCGTGCCTGACTTCATCTTCTGTTGCGGAAGCGAATTCCGTATGAACATGTGTTAAAGCCGCGTGAAGATCAGCTCTGGGAATAGGCCCTGCTTCGGCAGAGAGAGTTAAATTTAAAATTTCCCTAAGGGCATCTCTCCGAGCTCGGACGGCAGCAGAAATTTCTTGCTTCGACTGACGCGTTCTGGGCTCCTGTGCACGAGGACTTTTGCGAAGTTTAGGATTCGTTCTTAACCGACGATCAATGGCGATATCACTTCTGACCTGCTTGAGCGTAGCCTCTGCATATTCCGGACGCGTTTTTAAAATCTCCCATAGATCGATGCTGGTGATAGTCTGTTCTTGTTCTTTAAGAATTCTTAACAAAAAATTCCGTCGATCTCTTAATCTTTGCCCCGTCGCTAGATCTCTCACTTGTAAACGAGAATGGTCTTTGAGGCGAGCATCCAGGGTAGTATCATTGACAACATCCGAGGGACTTACTTTTGCAAATTGATCATTTTGGATCAGTTGAAGCCATAGCTGTTGACGACTGATGGTCGCTGCTTGTCTTTCAAGAATGGAAAAAAGAGCATCTCGCCTTTCTCTGACAGTCTCTGGATCAGATATTTGTCTAGGCTTTCTGCGCAAATTGCCATGATCTCCTAAACGAGAATCCAGACGCAGATCGTTGCGAATCGTACTATCCGTGATGTCTTTAAATCCTCGAGCCTTTAACTCCCTTAAAATGTCACCGGTCCCTATGCCTTGGGGGTGAGCTTCGAGAATCGAGTAAATAGCAGTTCGCCTTCTTCGGGTCTTCTCCTCATTCACACTTGCTGCGATTCGAGCCTGCGACTGTCCTGACCGAAACTGTTGGGCTGCTTGTTCGTCAACGACCCCTTGCCCGCCGTGGCGCCGACGACGAACTTCGTTGTAAGCCTGAACACCCGTCAATCCCTCATCGCGGCGCAGTCGCACCTCTTCAAGTTCATCATCGCGCTGGGCCGGCAATTCACTCTCAAACCCCATTACCACCCAACCACCCTGCCACGGGAAATTGATCGCCTGAACACCACT
>JANLHA010000271.1 GCA_024653845.1 Candidatus Omnitrophota bacterium
CGTGGGATGAATGTGGTTCATGCCGAAAACGGAAAAATTGGACTGCAGAGGTTGAGGGATATCCCGGATATTGATTTGGTTCTGATGGATATCATGATGCCAGAAATGAATGGATTTGAAGCGATCAAGTCCATTCGGAAAATGTCGAAATTCCAAGGGCTTCCCATCATTTCTTTGACAGCTAAGGCAATGAAGGAAGATCGCGAACAATGTTTGGCTGCAGGGGCTTCGGATTACATCACCAAGCCGGTTGATTCAGATCAATTGTTGTCTTTGATATACATTTGGCTGAATAAAAAGAATAAGAAATGAATGTAGAGCTTGATTCAGCAAGGAAAGCAAACATCCTGATTGTCGACGACCGCCCGGAAGGCTTGTTGACCTTAGAAGCGGTATTGTCTTCTAAGAAATACAACCTTGTCAAGGCGACTTCGGGAAGCGAGGCGTTGTCCCATATTCTCTACTATGATTTTGCGGTGATTCTTCTAGACGTGCAAATGCCGGAACTGGATGGATTTGAAACAGCCAAATTGATCCGTGAGCATCAGCGTTCCAAAGAAACTCCTATCATCTTTGTCACGGCCATTAATAAAGAAACAAGCCATATCTATCGTGGTTACGAGGCGGGGGCTGTTGATTACATTTTTAAGCCTCTTGATCCAATCATCCTTCAGTCGAAGGTCGATGTTTTCGTTGATCTTTTTAATAAAAATTTGAAAATCAAATATCAAGCCGAACTTTTACACGAGATGGAGGTGCGGGAAAAAGAGCGTCAGATGGTGGAGCTTGAGAAGGAGAGCCTGCGGCGATATGTGAATTTGGCCGATGCTGTGCCGCATATCATCATTAAAATTCAGAAGGATGGAAGAATCGAGTATTCCAATCAAAGATGGTGTGATTATACAGGTATTCATTATGAGCTAAACCATTGGAAAAATTGGCAATGGGTGGTTCATCCCCAAGACCGAAGACAGCTTCTGGTGTTCTGGCTTCGTAGTCATCGAGAAGGTTGTTTGAATTTTCAAATTCAAGTGCGAATCAGGCGGGCCAAGGATGGCCTTTACCGATGGCATTTGGCTCGATTTGTTGCTGAGTTTAGGAATCAAGAGTTGATTGGTTGGATTGGAACGGGAACCGACATCGATGATCTTAAAAAAAGTGAACAGAGGTTGCAATCTTTGTCAGAAAGTCTCGACCGATCAAATCGAGAATTGGAGCAATTCGCATTTGTGGCGTCTCATGATCTGCAAGAGCCCTTAAGAATCATTTCAAGTTATCTTGATTTGCTAAATTTGAAATACAAAGATAAATTGGATGATGATGCCAGAGAGTTTATTGCTGTGACTAAGGACGCGGCGAGTCGTGCGCAAAAATTGATTCTTGATCTTCTTGAATATGCCAGGGTTGGCATCAAAAAAATGGAATTCAATGAAGTGAATTTTGAATCTGTTTTCAACCAGGTGCTTCAGAATTTTTCTCTTTTAATCAAAGAGCGTGGTGCGGAAATCGTGCACACGCCTTTACCAACGCTGATCGCTGACCACTTGCAAATGGTGCAGATTTTTCAGAATTTGATTTCAAATTCTCTTAAATATTGTGATCATGCGCCAAGAATTGAAATCAAGGCTGAAAAGAAATCAAAGGAGTGGATTTTTTCTTTTAAAGATAACGGGATTGGGATTGACTCGCAGTACTATGACCGTATTTTTGTAATTTTTCAAAGACTCCATACCATGACCCAATATCAGGGAACGGGGATTGGGCTTGCCCTGTGTAAAAAAATTGTTGAGCGCCACCGCGGCAAAATTTGGGTCGAATCTATGCCTCAGCAAGGAACCACGTTTTATTTCTCGATTCCTGAAATTTCGATTGAGAAAAATCAAATACAATCTGAATATGCGTATCGATGAAGTTTCCTTTCTCGGAAAAATCGATTGACAAAGATTGTTTTTTGTATTATTCTCTACTAAATCTATAGGGATAATAGTCAGATGATTTCTAACAAAACAAAATATGGTTTGCATGCGTTGATTCATTTAGGGAAAAAGTATCAAAATGAATCCCTTGTCTTGATTGCAAATTTGGCTCAAGAAGAAAGAATCCCTAAAAAATTTCTAGAACTCATTTTGCTTGAATTGAAAAATCATGGCATTTTAGAAAGCAAGAAGGGCAAGGGGGGAGGATACAAATTGGCCAAACATCCTCGAGATATCAAATTGGGAACCGTGATCCGCATTCTGGAGGGCCCTTTAGCGCCTGTATCTTGTGTCAGTCAGACCGCTTATAAAAGATGTAAGGAGTGTAAAGACGAAGATCATTGTGGGATTCGTTTGGTGATGAAGGATGTGCGAGAGGCGATCGCTAATATTCTGGAT
>JANLHA010000274.1 GCA_024653845.1 Candidatus Omnitrophota bacterium
TGTGGGAGTTGTCGCTTCCGACAGCACCAATGTCTTACTTAAAAATCTCAAAATCCATGGCTTCACAACTCACGGAATCCAAGCCGGTCGATTGAAAGATTGGACTTTGGAGGAAACGATGATTTTTTCAAATTCTTTAAGTGGCTGGAATGGCGACATCGGTGCAAAAAAATCATCAAACACAGGGACCATCACATTTCGTCGAGTGAAAATTTTATACAATGGTTGCGGCGAGAATCCTTCCAACGGCCAACCCCAAAAATGTTTCAGCCAAAGTTTGGGAGGATATGGGGACGGCCTCGGCACGCACGAAACCGGAGGCAATTGGATTTTTGAAAATGTGGATATCAGCCACAACACCTCTGATGGACTCGACCTTCTTTATCATAACGGTCAGGGAAAAATCACAATTAAGAAATCACGATTCGAAGGTAATGCCGGGAATGCCGTCAAAGTGGCGACCACGACTTGGATTGAAAATTCATTGCTCATTGGCAATTGTGGTTATTTTAGTAAAAATCCTGTGGCTCATGGTGTGGACCCCTGTCGTGCTGGCGGAAATACTCTGGCAGCCAAATTCCGTCAAGGGATGACCGTCTCACTTTTTAACAATACATTTTTGGGTGAAGGTGATGTGATTGTTGAGTCATCTGGAAAAGAATGTGATGGAAAAGAAAAAATCATTTCTCGCAATAATATTTTTTGGGGACGGGATGAATTTTTGTCGAGAGGAGATGCGCCCGCGCTTTATTATGCCAGCGGAAGATCTGGGGAGGGAGACGGACCTTGCAATGATGTGACTTTTGACAATGCTCACTCTGTCATTTTTCACGTCAAAGAGATTCCCGCTGGATGTAGGGGAGATCATCTCATTTGTAAAAATCCTTTATTTGTAGGCCCCCTCAGCACAGACGCTTACAATGTTCATCTTTCTCCCAAAAGCCCCGCGAAAAAGACTGGAAAAATTTTATCTGAAGTTGAGCCTGTCGATTATTTAGGAAATCCTCGCGGGAAAGATTGGGATGTTGGAGGATTGGAATTCCAAGAAGACGTTCCGGCATTACAACCGTCAGAAATCTTGACGCCGGCATCCGGAACACCTGAAGAAAAAAAATCTACAAAGCCTACATCCTCAGATTTCATCATATGAAAATTCTCATGTACCACAGTGTTATCAATGCTCAAAGCGGGACCGCTCCAAATCGCGAGACGGGTGCGCACCTTTATGACATTGAAGAAAAAACATTCGAACAACATCTGCAGTGGCTCAAAGTCATGGGGTATCAGGTTGCCACACTTTCTCAGCCCTCGCTGATTTCCAAAAATCAAAACGTGGTGATCACCTTTGATGACGGAGAAATGAACAATTTTGAAGTCGCCTACCCAATTTTGAAACGATTTAGTTACCCCGCTTATTTTTTTGTCACGGTTGATCGCATCGGCAAAAAAGGATATATGGACTGGCCACAACTTCGAGAACTCCAAATGGCAGGCATGATCATCGGGTCGCACAGTTTGACGCACCGGATTCTTTCCGAATTGCCTCAAGAAGAGCTGATGCAAGAGTTGTGCGAATCAAAGAGAATCCTCGAAGAAAATTTAAAAACAAAAATCACAACGTTTTCGATTCCTCGAGGATTTATCTCACAAACTCTTATGCAATGCGCAGAAGAGGCAGGGTATGAGTGGGTCTTTGGCTCTCAGCCTCATCATTCGCAACTTGCTAAATACAAGGGAAGGATCGCTGTTAAAGCAAATTGGTCCATCCAACGATTTGAGCAAGCCCTCAAAGGCTATACGCCATGGAAAGAACGTGCAGCGGTAATGATCAAAAACTTGATCAAATGCGTCGCCGGGAATCAGGGCTATGACCGCTTCCGTTCATTTTTGCTAAGAGGGCGAATATGATATTTCTCTTTTGGCTTTTGGCGTTTTTGATTTTTTATGGATATTTCGGATATCCTCTTCTTTTAGCGATCGTCGCCAAATTCAAGAACCGCCCCGTCCAGAAAGCGAATATCACGCCATCCGTTTCAATCCTCATCTCACTATATAATGAAGAAGATGTCATTGCAGCAAAACTTCAAAATCTTTCGTCCCTAGAATACCCCCGCGAAAGAATTCAGATTCTCTTGGGATCTGATGGGTCCACTGATCAAACCAACAGCATGATTCAAAATCATTTGAAAGATCATCCTGATTTCCCTGTACAACTTCTTGAATTCTCGCAGCGTCGAGGAAAAATGAGCACGCTCAATGAGCTGATTACCCACGCGCAAGGTGAAATCATTTTCTTCA
>JANLHA010000277.1 GCA_024653845.1 Candidatus Omnitrophota bacterium
GGTGGGACGGATTTGGGGCAAGCAGAAGGCGTGGTTACAGAGGATGGAGCTCGGCGAGCCGTGTCTCCAGGGGTAGGCGCAGAAGAGGTTGCGGTTGACTTGCGAGATCCTGCAACGAGTCGGCCGCGAGGCGATGATGAAGCTATTTTTGTTGATGATGCGTTAATCAATCCTGTTGAACAAGCATTTCAAGGTTATGCCCGAGGGTTGATGGCGCAATTGAGAGATGTTTATAATAAACAGGCGCCCCTAGATTCAGAAAGAGGTCAGGCGTTTCGCACATCGATTCCTCTAGAAGGGCCTGAATCCACCCCTTCTCTGCTGGAAGCTGACCGTGCGTTGTTTTATAAAGGCGAAATCGAAGATGAAGGGCGATATGAGCTGGCTGGATTTCGAATGGGTATCAAAGGTTCGAGAGAATATCAAGAGGCTAAAGCGCGTTTAGGAAAAGATATTGATATTTATTTCTTACCTACGCAAGACGGGGCGGATCTTTTTCACTTTGGAGAGGATGATTTTGCAGCGGCCCATCTCGACGAGCAAGAAGGCCGTCTTTATGTGGCCTTGCCGATTTTTGAGAGGCCTTTGGCGATGGACGTGGTTCTTGGCGAATTGTCGGGTCAATATCGTGACGGCCTCGAAGATGCGATTAAGAGAATCGGTGGCGAGGATCAGAGGAATTTTGCGGCCCAACGGTTTTTTTCTAGCCAACGACATCAAGAAGAACGTAACAATTTGATCCAGCCGATTCTCGAGGGGGTGGTGGGTGAGCTGAGAGAGCAGTATGGGATTGAGCTCCCGCTGGAATCTGTTGAGATCGAAACACGAGAAGGGCCAAAAAAAATTTGGCGACATAATTTTGAGAAAATTTTTGAAGATCAGTCCGACGGATATATCTTTGAGCTAGAGTCCGGGATCACAATTTCTCGCATGTCTTCCGGTAAATTGATTTTTATTGGTCCACAGTTTCAAGGGCTTAACCATGCGGGCCGTGGAAAATATCAATTGGCGATTTATGCAGAAGATGATCAGATGTGGTGGCACGAATTAGACGAATTGGATGTTTTGATTGAACGGGCACGCACGGAAGCTCAGATTGCCACAGCTCAGGATGGGGCTCCTATTGATGGAAAGATTTTGCGTGACGGAGACAAAGACCAATTGCTTTGGCAACGATTGGATGAGTTTGGGAACGGTTGGGGAGTTCATGCGATCAATTTGACAGGTGCGGCTCGTAACGAGGAGCTTCTTCGTCGACAACAGCTTTTGCGAGGGATGTGGATTTATGCGCATCGTATGGGAATTGAGTCGGAAGGCCGTGCGGATTCTGTGACACGCGCTGCGTTGGAAAGAACAAAGACAGAAATTCCTGAACTCACTCGCCCGATCACCGACGGAAGTTTTGACGTCATGATCGCTGGTGAAGCTGCGCATAACACTCGAACTGATCCACGGCTGGTGGCAGCCTTTGACCGTATGGCCGCTGTCGACGGAGGCAAGGGCGCATGGTCGAAGATTTTGG
>JANLHA010000278.1 GCA_024653845.1 Candidatus Omnitrophota bacterium
GTTCATGATTTCGTTGAGCACGAAAAGTCCTTTCTGTCGCACAAATAGGCGACGCGTGAATGTAGCGAAAAACACACGGATTGTCAATGGGAAGGGGAAGGGGATGTATGAAGGAGGGCAGATGGGGAAGGGGGAGAGGGGGAGGATTCTGAAGGGGTGGGTGGCATAGAAAGGTTGCAATTCCCGGCATATCTGGCTATATTCAGCTCAACATATGAGTCTCATAAAACAAGCGAAAGATCAGATTATTCGTTTGATCCTGGGCAAAGACAGCGTGCCCAGCGGGCTTTTCGAGCTGAATCAGTATTTTCGCAATTACGGTCCTATCAACTTTTCTTTTGAGAAGCAGGAGGACGGGCAATTTGTTGCCGTGAGCAAGGATTTTAGGTACGGCAGCATCATAAGCTCGGCGCCGACCGAGGCAGAGCTTGATGAAAAGGTGAAAGATGCGATCTTAACGGCGTTTGAAGTGCCCTCTTCTTACGCAAAAGAGGCCGCGGTGATTTGAGAAGGATGTACCCTATCACTTGCTAAAGAGATCGAGACCGTCTCTTTCATCACATGGGACCAAATCAAAGAGAATTTGTAGATGATGTTTCTTCGGTCATGGTCGACATCGAGCGATCACGACGCGAGTTTGAAGAGGGAAATTTTTGACGTTTGATTTTTGGCTGCAGCAAGAGGATACTTCTTTGGAATTAGCGCCTTATGCAACCATCCGACAACGAAAAACGCGATGTAATCAAGTTTCTGGAGGCTGGGAAACCGCTTCCGGAGAAGTATCGTTTTTTGTTGTTTAAGGATGATCGCGAGGTTGAGCTTGTTTGGAATGGAAAGACGAATGAAGTGGCGAACGTTGTCTTGCCTTTTCAGACGATCGAGCAGATCGACGAACCGAGAAGTGACGCAAAATTTGGTAATCAGAACAGTTTGTTTGATTCGTCTGGAAGGCAGATAACGGGTTGGACGAACAAGCTGATTTGGGGAGATAACAAGCTCATTCTCTCGTCGCTCAAAAATGGTCCGATGAGGAAGGAGATAGAGGCGCAAGGCGGGTTGAAGTTGATTTACATTGATCCGCCGTTTGATGTTGGGGCGGATTTTTCGATGGATATTAAAATTGGCGAAGGGGACGATGAGGAAAGCTTTACGAAAAGACCCTCAGTTATTGAGGAGGTAGCATTTCGTGATACCTGGGGCAAGGGTGCAGACAGCTTTATCGCAATGATGTATGAGCGGCTAAAGTTGATGTACGATTTACTGGCAGAAGATGGCAGTATTTATGTGCATTGTGATTGGAGAGTGAGTTCGTATATTCGTCTTATATTGGACGAGGTCTTTGGTTCAGATAACTTTAAAAATGAAATCATTTGGCACTATAAACTCGGGATGAAGGCAAGATCAAGAAAATTTCATTCGCATCATGACACGATTTATTGGTTCGTGAAGAATAAAGACAAATTCATTTGGAATGAGGTTCGGATACCGCTTGAGAGTCCTGTTAAAAGACCAAAGTTAAAATTCAACAGTGCCACAGGAAAGGCGGTTCAGTTACATGATGAATTTGGCAAAGCGCAATATATTTTAAGTGAAGACGAGCTGGTTGGGAGTGTGTGGGATATTTTGAATATCCCTCCAATGTCTTCTGAGCGATTAGGATACCCAACGCAGAAACCCGAGGCTTTATTGGAGCGTGCTATCAGTGCTGTTACTAATGAAGGTGATTTAATAGCTGATTTCTTTTGTGGTTCAGGAACGACGCTCGCAGCAGCGGAGAGGCTGGGTCGCAGGTGGATCGGGTCAGACCTTGGAAAGTTTAGTCTACATACATCTCGGAAGCGCTTGATAGGCGTTCAGAGAGCACTAAAAAAAGAAGGTAAGAACTTTCGAGCTTTCGAGATATTAAACGTAGGCAGATATGAGAGAGATGCGTTCCTTACGACAAATATGGACCTGCGCGTCGAGGAAAAAATCCAGCAAACCAAGCGCAAAGAGAAAGAATTCGTTGAATTGATTATCTCCGCTTATAAGGCAGAGATTGTCGAGTCATTTGTAAACTTAATCGGCAAGAAGAGAGATCGTTTGGTGGCTGTTGGCCCTATCAACGTACCCGTTTCATCGAAGTTCATTCAAGACATCGTCGCAGAGTGTAAAGAGAAGGGCCTTACAAAAGTCGATGTGCTCGGTTTCGATTATGAAATGGGGTTGGATTTTTCTGAATATCAATCACAGGGGATTGATATTGTATTCAAGATAATCCCGAGAGAAGTATTTGATAAAAAAGCCGTAGAAAAAGGCCAGGTGAAGTTTTATGATGTGGCGTTTATTGAGGCGAAGCCAATTATTAAAGGCAAAGGCAATAAAAAGGAACTCTCAATAGAGCTAACGGACTTTTCTGTTTTCTACAATCAAGACGACTCGGGTGAAAT
>JANLHA010000289.1 GCA_024653845.1 Candidatus Omnitrophota bacterium
ACCAAAACTCCTGCAATCGGGTTGCTGACATTGATTCCAATTGTATAAATTCCAAGAACCCCCTGATCGTTCAGAGCCATATAAACGACCGTATAATCAAATGGCCCTGCGTCTGCCGAATGATTGATCGCCACGCGTCGATTCACATCTGTTCCCGCGGATAATCCTGTGATTCGAAACAATACCGCCTGGTTACGAGCATTGACTGCCGCGCCATAAATTCCTTTCCCCTCCTGAAGATGATCGGCTGCAAAAACACCAACTCGCCCGTCATCGGAAATTCCTGGCTTAAGACCGATCGCACGATATTCATTGGCTGTTGCCAACGGAATGGCGGTTGCTTCATCAAGAGTCTCATCAATAAAAAGAACCATGTTGGCATTGGCTGCTGCTCCGCCACGCACGATGATTCGATTGGTATCTGAGATCATCGGCCAGAATTGTGGATTTCCTCCAATAGGAACGGCTTGAAAATCAGGCATGCCTCCATTTTCTCTAATATTATCATCCTCGAAGGCCAATGCCGTTCCGCCCACCTTCAATTCACCAGCAAAAACAACCCCTCCATTATTGTTCATGCTCATATAAGGCTGAACTAAACTGTAGGGGGTTTGAAAAAAATTAGACCCGTGGGCGATGACAGGATTATCTCTATCAGTATAATCGAGACGCACAATGGTGGTATCACCATCGCGTCGATCACGCGTATTGAAAACAACCTTATTCGTATTATTGAGCTGCATATACTGCCCCATTTGCAACTCGCCTGCAATGGGATAAATGATATCTGTCGTTGATCGATCCTTGACGATGATCCTTAAATTGACGCCACCAACATCGGCAGTGAATGTCACCTTGCCTTCGTCATTGATTGAGGTGCCCATCGCCGTTCCCACCAAATTCCCGATAGGATCGATCCGGTCTCCGGTCTTAATGATTGTCTCAAGTTCGTAGCTAGGAACTTGGACCTGAGCGTAGGATGTTTCTGGCAAAAAAATTGTTTTGGCGAGAAATACAATTAATAGCAGCAACCAACATTTTGAAGCAACACTTTCCCCTCGAGACATTCCCCAATGTCTTTTCATAGTCTCCCCCTTTTCTTTCCCCTTATGATTACCTTAGTTAATTTCTAATATCGATTCTCCTTATGAGGATTCATATCAACAGCACACCAAACAATAGGATGCTTTAAATCACTCGGATATCCCTTCATTTCGTCTACAACGCCGCCTGCATAACAATCGGCACAGAATTTAGGATTTCCAACTTCGTTTAAACCTTTATGACAAACATTAAACTTTTGACAACCTAATATACCCTCATCCCAAAATGTCTTTATGTATTCACCAGGGCATACAAACTCACCAACTTTTTCACACGCGATGGTTTGTTTCTTCCTATAATGGTCATTAAATATTTTAACTTTAAAATCTTGAGGACAATTTAGACGATAATGCTCTAAAATATTTCCAATTCTTTCAAAATCTTCTTTATCTCTTACACTGTCTTCACTAAGATGGGTAATTTTCTCCAATAAACCCTCTTTATTTAATTTATTAACAATTTCTTTAGCCCAAGGAGCTTCTACAACATACCCACAATCTGTACTCCCCTCATTTACCCTCAACCCCCTCTCCTTTGGCAGTGGCGGGCAGAACTCATATTGATCCACCACCTTCTTTTTCACCAACTTCGCCTCATACCAAATCATATCCCCTTCCTGCTCCTGCACCTTAACCTTCTTCCCCGTCCCCGCCACTTTCACAAAGCCCAGCTTTTCTTTCTTCTCCTGCTCTACCTTCATCTTCTTATACCCCTCATCCAACTCATCACCATATTCATCCAATATCGGCACACTTCTCTTATAATAATCCCGACAGCCTTCCCCCAATTCCCCCCAATGCTCAACTACACACTCCTGCATTTTCTTAGCTTTAGCTTCATTACCCACCCTATCTAAATCAATCCCACAAAACTTCTTAATGTCCTTTCGACATTGTTTTCTCATGTCATCATATTTCTTAACTTGTTGACTCACCACCTCTGCACACGACGCAAACATCTCTTTCCTATGTTTCTTCAAACACTCCGCGGCACTTCCAAAATCTTTCACATCCCCACAATAACCTTGATACTCTTGCTCACAAGCTGTTGGAATTATCAGCTCATCAAAATTCTCTTGCGCCCAAACTACTCCGACACTTGCCCAAAAAATTAAAATCCATATGATTCTCATTTTCGTTCCTCTCTAAAACAAAAAACCGGCCACCGACAAAAAGTCAGCGACCGGCCAAGTTAAAAATAAAAAATCCCCTCAAGGAAAAATAAACCCAACTCACATTGGCTCCAAACAGGGGTGATTAAAAAATCTAGGGATCAATTGCTCAAGAAACTACGCTTGATAAAAATTGTTCAAGGGAAATGAACAAGTTGATTTTTACTCAATGGACGAATTCTGTCAAGACATTTCTAAAATTCTCTCAAGACAAATTTTAGAATACAGTCCCCAATGAGACTCACTCCCCCATCTGTGCTTTTTTATGTCGCATCGATTCCGCCGGAATTCCAAACCACACATCCCTTGCCTCGACTTTGGTATCTTTCAATAAAACAGCACTTGCACCGATGATGGCATGATCCCCGATTTCACAACCTGGCATGATTGTACAGTGAGATCCAATAGTAACATTTTTCCCAATTTTGACTCTCTTGAGTTTCAATTTTCCACGCTCGACGATATGACCAATGATAATCGCTCCCCCTCCGACAACGGTATTATCCCCAATCTCCAGAAGAGTTGCATCATAAACATATTTGGAATTGAATTGAACATTTTTACCCAATTTGGCCCCTAAGAGACGGAAGAGCAAATTGGCAAATGGTGTTAACAAGATGAAATCGATGAATGTGTAATTGATCATCAAGTACAAAGAACTAACAAATGCCCACTTCAATGCCTCGCTGGAAAACAAAGGATAGATGCCTTCTTTTAATCGTAAACCAAATATTGTACGGAACAACCCCACCAAAATGGTCAGCACCAAGCCGAACAGAAAAAAACCTATTGCGATGCTCGTCCCGACAAAGAACAATCGTGGCAACAATGCAAAAGACGCACTCCCCTGCCAAACGTTAATCAATAAAG
>JANLHA010000296.1 GCA_024653845.1 Candidatus Omnitrophota bacterium
GACGAGACTTCAGAAAGTTAAAGAAAAATGAATTAGCTAAGCCCTAACAACCGGCCTCCTTGGTAAACTAAAAAAGCAGCCATGTACGCTAGAATCGCCATATATACAAACTGAAATAACGGCCAACGCCATGAATTCGTTTCGCGATAAACCACCGCGATTGTACTCACACATTGCAAAGCAAAAATATAAAACATCATTAAACTCAAACAAACAAGTGGAGTAAATAGCGGTTCCCCATCGGGCCATGAAGCTTTCTGGAACGCTTCACGTAAGGTGTTTTCTTCTGCGTCATCTCCCAAATTGAAAACAATACTCATCGTTGAGACAAAAACTTCGCGCGCCGCAAACGATCCAATCAAGCCAATCCCAATTCGCCAATCGTATCCCAGAGGCTTGATCACGGGTTCAAGCATCGTGCCCATCTGTCCAGCAAAACTCAATCTGAGCGCTTCACCGGCTTCCATACTTTCATGTTTTGGGTATGTCATCAAAGCCCAGAGAATGATGGAAATCGCCAAAATCACGGTCCCCGCTCTTTTCAAAAAAAGACGGCTACGTTCCCACATATGAATGGCAACGGTTTTCCACGACGGTAAACGATAAGGCGGTAATTCCATAATGAACACCGGTTTTTGCGAACGTAATAGTGTACTTTTAAACACCCATGCCATGCCGCACGCTCCGATAATCCCAATCAAATACATCAATAGCATCAACTCCGCCTTTTGCCAGGCTGTTGCCATCGGCATCAAGACCGCAATCATGATCGCATACACCGGCAAGCGCGCGGAACAGCTCATCAACGGGGCAACCAGAATGGTCACCAAACGATCTTTCGGACTTTCGATTGTTCTCGCCGACATGATCCCAGGAATAGCACACGCAAAAGAACTCAATAGGGGAATGAAGGACTTACCGTGCAATCCAACTTTGCTCATGAGCCGGTCCATAATGAACGCCGCACGGGCCATGTATCCGGTGTCTTGCAACAAACTAATAAAGAAAAACAAAATCAAAATTTGTGGCAGAAAAATGACAACACCTCCAACACCTGCGATCACTCCATTGACGATCAAGTCCCGCACGTCTCCCGACGGTAAAAAGGCCGTAACCCATTCGCCCAACTTGCTAAATCCGGCATCAATCCAATCCATTGGATATGTGGCGATAGTGAAAATCATATAAAACATCAGAACCATGATGCCTAGAAAAAATATCCAACCAAACAATTTATGCGTCAAAACCGCATCGAGCCGTTCTGTAAAGTTCGGGCCCTTCTTATTCTTATCCTTCACGCAACTTTTCAGAACCGATTTGATCCAGTCATATCTCGCTTCGATTGCAGCGGTTCGTGCGCGCAATCCCTTGGCTTTGAGACGGTCTTGAACGATACCTATCTTTGAGAGGAGCTCTTCACTGCCCTTGAATTCCGTTCGCTGCGACAAAACAGCCAAAGCTTCTGTGAAGGCTTCTTGCGGAGTCATGTTCTCGTGCTCAAGGAACAATTTGACCAATTGCTTCATCTCGTCTTCCAAATCCGGAGCCATTTTCCATGCACGCTGATAATACGCATCCACTCCTTCGGCGATGATGCGCTTCAGATCTTCAATCCCCTGATTCTGATTGGCGACAATCGGAACGACAGGAACGCCCAACCGCTGTGAGAGTTTAACAATATCAATATCTCGTCCCTGACGCTCGACCTCATCCATCATATTGAGCGCAACAATCATGGGCAGACCCAAATCCTGGATTTGGCTGACCAAATATAAATTCCGTTCCAAGTTTCCAGCATCCACAACACAAACCACCATGTCGGGCTTAGGCGTATCTGGCGTGCGCCCCAGTAAAACATCTCGTGCCACCTGCTCATCAGGAGAACGCACCGATAAACTGTACGTCCCGGGCAAATCAATGACATTGACCACCCGGTCTTTGGCCAAAACCAGCGCACCCGTTTTTTTCTCGACGGTCACACCGGGATAATTGCCAACCTTTTGCCGCAATTTGGTAAACGCATTAAAAAGTGTCGTTTTACCTGAATTCGGATTCCCGGCCAAGGCAATGGTGCGAATAGCGATTTGTTGTTCAAGTTGAGAGGTTTCTAAAGGCATAAATTTTACGTATCAAGCTTAACTTTGATCAGATCCGCTTCTTGTTTCCTTAAAGAAAGGCAATATCCGCGAATTTTAATTTCAATAGGGTCTCCCAAAGGCGCGTAACGAACGATTTCCACGCGTTCCCCAGGAGTCATCCCCATCTCTTCCATGCGTTCATAACCATCGATCTCGGAAGAAAAGTCGTTAATGATTCCTTGTTGTCCGATGGACATTTGACTCAACGCGATGACTTTGGGATCATCTTGGTGTCCCTGACAAGGACAAATGTCTTTCACAATGATTTTTTCAGCCACCCCTTTGCTGATGATCACTTTGCTGTCACAAACTTTGCAAATGAGGGCTCCACTGTCAGCCACTTTTTCAACAACCGAAGATTCGCAAAATCCCATTTCTCGCAATCGCTGGCACATGCCTTCTTCGGCGCGCAGGCATTCCACGCGCAAGGGCCGCCCCACGACAGCCTTCGAAAGATTTTTCACATCCGCGTGGCAGACGCATTCCTGTTTCTTGAAACTCCATAAATTTTTTAGCCACTTGTTGACCATTATTCCTTTCCACAGCCAGAGCAACTGCCCTTTCTTTTAGAACCAAGAGACTTTATTGCGTAACGGATCAAATAAAAAATGCTGATTCCGATGATAATAAGGACAATTAAGGTTTGCATAAAAAATCCTATGTCACGGATGCGAATATCTCCGGCCCTTCTTTTTCCGTCCAGAAATCATATGCCATAAAAGCATTAAAGGCAACAAACATCCTGCAATGATATGAAAACCACTGATCCATGTACGCCATT
>JANLHA010000299.1 GCA_024653845.1 Candidatus Omnitrophota bacterium
CTAAATCCTTAATACCTCTCATTCAAATATAAGCGATCGCGATTAACCTTAGATCAGTCCAAAATTTTCTATTCTATGATTCATACCTCGAATGTCTAATTCTCAATTGTTTCTCATTGACGCCAATTCTCTATGCTACCGGTCTTTTTATGCTATCAAGGGTTTAGCGACGAGCCAGGGGCAGGCCACGAATGCGGTTTATGGATTTTTGAGTACGCTTCGTAAACTTTTGAGAGATTATCAGCCCCAGTATGTGGGAGTTTGTTTTGATTTGAAAGGCAAGACGCTTCGGGAAGCCAAATTCAGTGATTATAAGATTCAGCGCAAGCCGATGCCTGATGATTTGGTGAGCCAGCTTCCGCTGATTCGAAAAGTTGTGAAGGCGTATCGTCTGTCCATTTTTGAAAAGGAAGGGTATGAAGCCGATGACCTGATCGCCACGTTGGCGTTGCGGGCTGCGGCTGAAGGCATTGAAGTCATCATTGTCAGTGACGATAAAGATATGTTTCAGCTGGTGAATGATAAAATCAAGGTTTTTCAGACCCGAGAAGATAAAATTCTTAGTCATGAAGATTTGAAAACAAATTTGGGTTTTGATCCGGGATTCATCATTGATTACATCGCGTTGGCTGGGGATCAGGTGGATAACATCCCCGGAGTCAAGGGCATTGGGGAAGTTTCCGCTAAGAACTTGATTGAAAAATACGGTCGGCTGGAAGAGATTTTAGAAAATGTTGATACGATTGAACCCGCGCGCGTCCGGAATGCACTGCAACAACAACGCGATATGGCGGTCTTGAGCAAAGAATTGGCGATCCTTGAGAAAAATGTTCCCGTTGAGATCTCTTTGGAGGACATGCGTGTTAAAGAGCCTGATCCTGAGGAGCTTTTGAAGCTTTTTCGTGAGCTCGAATTTAAGCGGCTTGCTATCGAGATGATAGATAAGGTAAAGCCTGCGAGTGAAACGTTTTCGCAACGAATCCAGGGAAAAGATGAATGTGAGAAGCTGATCCAGGCGATCCGTCAGAAGAAATCTTTTGCTTTTGTGACTGCAGCGGATATGAGTTTTTTTGTCGCGCTTGATGAGAATCAGGTCTACCATTTAACGTCCGAAGAATTTCAGGAATTGCGTTCCGTTTTTGAAGCGGAAGAGATTGTGAAAATTACAGCGGATGTGAAAGCTTTCTTTAAAGCGACGGCGTCATATCCATGGAAGATCAACGGTGAAGTTTTTGATTGTTTACTCGCGGATTATCTTTTGGCTCCAGCGCGTTCTTCGCATGACTTGGTGGGTGTGGCGTGGGAGCGTTTGAAGATTGCGATTTCGGAAGGGGATTATGCTCGTAAAACAACAGTCTTGCTCCAATTGTACTCGGTGCTTAAAAATGACTTGGAAAAACACGAGCTCTGCTCTTTGTTTAAGGAAATCGAAATTCCTTTATCAAGCGTTTTAGCGAGGATGGAGTTGGAAGGCGTTAAGATCGATGAGAAATTGCTCCAAGACTTGTCTCGCGATTGCGACAAGAAAATTCAAGACCTTATGGTCAAACTCTTTGCATTGGCAGACGGAGAGTTTAATCTCAATTCTCCTAAGCAGCTGAGCCATGTGCTTTTTGAAAAATTGAAATTGCCGGTTGTGAAGAAGACGAAGACAGGGTTTTCGACGGATGAAGAGGTTTTGACCCTATTGGCAGCGCAACATGCTTTGCCGGCATTGATTTTGGAATACCGTCAATTGGCCAAGTTAAAATCCACATATATCGATGCGTTGCCCAAGTTGATGGATCCCATAACAGGCAAGATTCATGCGGAATTTGATCAAATGGGAACGGAAACGGGACGCTTGAGTTCGAGTCGACCGAATTTGCAAAATATTCCCATTCGGGCTGAGTTGGGACGACAAATTCGAAAAGCTTTCATCCCCTTAGAAAAAGATCATGTGATTATGGCAGCAGATTATTCGCAGATCGAATTGCGCATTTTGGCTCATTTGTCTCAAGATAAAAATTTGATGGAAGCTTTTGAACAGGATCAAGACATTCATAATTTTACAGCCGCCCAAGTTTTTGATGTGGATCTTAAGGATGTCACGCCGGTGATGCGCAATCTGGCCAAACGGGTCAACTTTGGAATTGTTTATGGCATCAGTGGGTTTGGCTTGGCCAAAGATTTGGGAGTTCCAATTCCTCAAGCCCAAGAATTCATCGATCGATATTTTTTGCGGTATCCTCGGGTCAAAGAATTTTTGCAGGAAACTATTGTTAAATGTGAAGAGAAGGGGTGGGTCTCTACATTGCTGAATCGGAAACGTTATATCCCCGAAATTCATAGCCCGAACATGGCGATTCGCCAATTCGCCCAACGTCAGGCGATCAATGCTCCAGTTCAGGGATCGGCCGCGGATTTGATCAAGTTAGCGATGATTCGTATTCAAGAGGCTTTGGATCAGTTTCATTTGTCGTCGAAGATGATCATTACGGTGCATGACGAGTTGGTTTTTGATGTTCCTCAAGAGGAAGAGAAAAAAATGCGAGAGCTGATTCATCAGCACATGGAAGAGGTTTTGAAGTTGACCGTTCCGATTAAAGTGACGGTGAAAGTCGGCAAGAATTGGTTGGAGGCGGAATAATCTTATGAAGATCACGTTGTGTTCGTCAGAAGTGGTCCCTTTCGCAAAGACTGGTGGTTTGGCGGATGTTTGCGGGGCATTGCCTTTGGCGTTGGAACGACAAGGGCACGAGGTGAGCATATTTTTGCCGAAATACAAGTCCATTTCAACGGAACAATATCATCTGAAATATTTGAACCACGCCGTGGCCAGTACAAAAATCGGTAAAAATATTTCTGTGTATTTTGTTGAGCATGAAAATTATTTTTTTCGAGATGGTCTCTATGGGAACATGAATGGGGATTATCCGGATAATTTGGAACGATTTCAGTTTTTTTGTTTGAAGACTTTGGAAATTATCCATCAGTTGAATATCAAGTCGGATGTGATCCATTGTCATGATTGGCAAACTTCGCTCATTCCCGTATATTTGAAATTTCGATTTGGTGAGGATTCTTTTTTTCAAAAAATTCGCTCCGTCTTGACGATTCACAACTTGGCTTATCAGGGAGTTTTTCAAAAAGAAAAGTTCCCTTCGTTGGGTCTCGACCCAGCGTTGTTCCAAATGGAAGGATTGGAGTTTTATAATCAAATCAATTTGCTCAAAGGCGGAATTCTTTATAGTGATGCGGTGACAACGGTGAGCCCTACGTATGCAGCAGA
>JANLHA010000302.1 GCA_024653845.1 Candidatus Omnitrophota bacterium
TGTGGACATATGTTGCCATCATTTTAGGTCAAGCCAGTGGAGGCTATCTTTTGCAGTTATTCAGTCCGGAAATTTTTAAAGTGTATTTTGTTTTTATTGGTATCGCTGTCATTGGCATTGCAACGAGCTTATGGATTTCGAATGTTCCTGCTTCAGGATCCCAACGGCCATTGAAATGGAATTTTATTAACGAAATTGTCGGTAATATTTCTTATATCAAGCCTAACCGGACGATTTTCTTGTCAGTCCTTGGATTAGTCTATTTCGCTTTTCTTGGCGGCGTCTTTCAACCCAACATTTTGTTATATGCCAAACACATGATGGGAATTGATCATTTCCTTGCGAGCATTCTCTTGGTGAGTGTGTCTTTGGGGATTGGGATCGGCGGTTTGATGGCAGGACGATTCTCCGACCAGAAAATTGAATTAGGGCTTGTCCCCTTAGGTGCGATGGGTTTGAGCATCTTTTCAATTCTTTTGGGTTTCCATTTTCAATCCTATTTGAATGTTTTGCTGACGTTGTTTTTGTTGGGGTTATCCAGTGGATTTTATCTGGTGCCACTGAACACCTTACTCCAATATGAGAGCCCTTCCGATCAGAGAGGAAGGATCATCGCCACGAACAATTTCTTTTCATTTTTCGCCATTCTTTTGGCATCGTTGTCGATCTATATTCTAGGTGAGATTTTTAAGGTCAATCCAGCGAAGACGTTTGTTTTTCTGGGCCTTTTAACTGTTGGTGGGACGATTTACATCTGTCGATTGCTTCCGTATTCCTTGATCCGTCTGCTGGTCTGGCTATTGGCACATACGCTTTACAAAATCAAAGTGATCGATCGACATCATGTGCTAGATAAAGGAGGAGCACTGCTTGTTTCTAATCACGTTTCTTTTATCGACGCTGTCTTGCTGGTGGTAACTGTTCAGAGACCGATTCGATTTGTGATTAGCCGGGAGGTTTATCAGACAAGCATCTTTCGGCCGCTTTTCAAGTTAGGTCGTGCCATTCCGATTCATAGGGAAGATAGCCCCAAAGAGATTGTGCGCGCATTAAATGCAGCGAAAGAGGCATTGAAAGCGGGGGAATTGGTTTGCATTTTTCCGGAAGGTCAACTGACGCGAACTGGAAATATTTTGAAATTTAATACTGGGGTTGAACACATTGTTAAAGGAGTTGATTGTCCCATTATTCCAATTCATCTTGACCGTATTTGGGGAAGCATTTTCAGCTGGGAGAAAGGAAGATTTCTTTACAAGTGGCCCAAGATTGTTCCTTATCCCGTCACCATTTCTTTTGGTAAGGCACTTGCCTCAACATCCAGTGCTTTTGAGATCCGTTCTCGTGTCATGGAGTTAGGGGCCGATGCTTTTCAGTATCGGCTGGCAGACAAGTTGACTTTGCCGGAAAGTTTTTGGCGGGAAGCTAGAAAGCATCCCAGCAAATTTTGCATTGCGGATTCCAGTGGGAAGAGATTGAATTATGGGTTAACCTTGATTTCCTCCGTCGCTGTAGCTAGAAAATTGAAAGAGAAAATTGATCAGGAAGAGACCATTGGCATTCTTCTACCGCCTTCTGTGGGAGGAGCCTTGGTCAATATTGCGGTTTCCATTCTTAATAAAGTTCCGGTTAATATTAATTACACTTCACCTCAAGAGGCCATCGCTTCTGTCATCAAACAATGTGCAATGCAATATATCATCACTTCGCGAACTTTTTTGGAGAAGACGGGAATCGAAGTCACCTGCGATAAGATTTTGATCGAAGATATTGTTGGGTCAATTTCGAAGGCCGAGAAAATAAAATCCACTTTGATGTCTTTGGTTTTTCCAGCAGCCGTATCTCATCGGCTGATTTTTGGGCCGAAGGATTGCCGGGAGCATGAAAAATTGGCAACGATTATGTTCACCAGTGGCAGTACGGGCGAGCCTAAAGGTGTGATGTTGACGCACGGCAACATCACTTCCAATCTGGAAGGGTTATATCAAGTATTTAATATTCAAAATGATGATGTGATGTTAGGCATTTTGCCTTTCTTCCATTCGTTTGGGTTCACGGGAACATTGTGGTTTCCATTGATCAGTGGAATTGGCGCGGTATATCACGTGAATCCTTTGGATGCCAAGGTGATTGGGAAATTGGTTCATGACTATAAAGCAACCATATTGATGACGACCCCTACATTTTTAAGTTCGTATATCCGTCGCTGTGAACCACAGCAGTTCAAAAGTTTACGTATGGTCACTGTGGGAGCAGAGAAATTGAAGGACAACCTCGCAGAAGAGTTTAAGAATAAATTCGACATTGAACCCATGGAAGGCTATGGCTGTACGGAATTATCGCCAGTGGTTTCCATCAATTTGCCTGATCATGAAAAAGATGGATCGATACAAAAGGCACAGAAACGAGGGACCATTGGCCTGCCATTGCCAGGAATTGCTATTAAAATTGTTGATCAAAACACCAGGCAACTGTTAGGTCCTGGTCAGAGTGGACTGCTATTGATTAAGGGGCCGAATGTTATGAAAGGTTATCTCAATCAACCGGAAAGAACCCAAGAGGCCATTAAAGACGGCTGGTACTCGACGGGAGATGTCGCTCAGATGGATGAAGATGGATTCATCACCATCACGGATCGATTGAGTCGTTTTAGTAAAATTGGTGGAGAAATGGTGCCCCATATCAAAATCGAAGAGGCCATTCATAAGGTTCTCGGTTCTGCTGAACAAGTGGCGGTAGTAACATCCATCCCCGATGAGAGAAAGGGAGAGAAGCTGGTTGTTTTTTATACAAAAGATTTAGATATTCCTGCCTTGGTGAATGGTTTAAAGAATGACGGCTTGCCAAATCTTTGGATCCCCGACGGAAATTTGTTTTATAGGATTGAGGCGATTCCTTTACTGGGAAGTGGCAAATTGGACCTAGGAACCATTAAGCAAAAAGCCAAGGAGAGAGTTAAAATATGATACCCATCGTTTTAGAGACATCAGATGGACAAGCTATTCATGTTGATCATTATCAAAATGATCATTCTTATGCTGTCATCATCGCCCACGGATTTTTTAACAGCAAAGATGCCGTGCTCTTAAAGGAATTAGGTCGTTCTCTCGAAGACCGATATGATATTTTTATTATAGACTTTCGCGGACATGGAGAAAGTGGAGGGCTATATTACTGGACAAGCAAAGAATCTTTGGATTTGCAAGCAGTGGTTGATTATGCAAAGAAACATTATCAAAAAGTTGGGGTGATTGGTTTTTCGTTGGGGGCTGCGACAAGCATCATCACAGCTTCCAAAGGCAAAGGCATTGATACGGTGATTGCAGTCAGTCCACCGACGGAATTTGAGAAAATTGAATATCGTTTTTGGGAATTGGATGTTGAAAATGATATTTTTTATAATTTGACTGGAGGGGGTCGTGCCGGCAAGGGCGTGCGTCCGGGGCCGTTTTGGTTAAAGAAAGATAAACCTATTCAGTGGATTGGACAGATCAAATGCCCTATTCTGTATATTCATGGCGATGCTGATTGGTTGATCAAGCCTTGGCATTCTGAAGCGCTTTACCAAAAGACACCGACTCAAAAACGGTTGGCGATCATCAAGCAAGGACCCCATGCTGAATATCTTATAAGAAAAAATAAAGAAGAAACAATCCGATTGATCCGAGATTGGCTAGAGGAAACTTTAAAGGAGGCGCAATGAATTGGATTCTCATGACCTTAGGGCAACTGCTTTTTAGTCTTTTGATGTATGTGGTGGGTGTAATATTTTTTGGCGCAGCCATGGTCCCAGGGTTAGCTTTATTGATTAACGTTTGGCAGGGGAGTGCGTCTTTTGCATTGTTG
>JANLHA010000306.1 GCA_024653845.1 Candidatus Omnitrophota bacterium
GTATAAAGGATTCCATCGGACTCACGCGTCAATGAAGACCCCACCACATTGCAAATTGCAACGACCTTGGCACCTTTGCTGCGAGCTTCTTTGACTGCAGCCAACGTATCGGCAGTCTCTCCCGACTGGCTGATTGCAATAATCAACGTTTTGCGGTCAATCACAGGACTTCCATATCGAAATTCACTGGCCGCTTCCACATTGACCGCAATCCCAACAAGCTTTTCAATGATATATTTACCGACGATACCGGCATGATAAGCGGTTCCGCAGGCGACGATAAAGATGCGTTTCACATTCTTGAGTTGGGTCATGCTCAAATTCAATCCGTCTAAAATCACCTGGCCATTCTTAATCCGTTTTTGACACATTTGTTCCAAAACGTGAGGCTGCTCATGGATTTCTTTAAGCATGAAATGCGGGAAGCCTTGTTTCTGGACCGCATCGATGCTAAACGTAACGTTATGAATTTTAGGAAAAACTTTCTTTCCCTTAAAAGTAAAAACTTCCACTTGATCTTTGGTCAATCGAACCATTTCTCCATCGTTGAGATAAATGATTTTTCGTGTGGAATCCAAAATGGCAGGGACATCTGAAGCAATAAAATTTTCTTTTTCTCCGACTCCGACGATCAAAGGAGAACCCACGCGGGCCGCCACAATTTCTCCTGGAGAGTCTTTGGCGACCACGCCCAAAGCAAACGCTCCGGCAAGTTTCTGAATCGCTTTTTGTACCGCCTGGAGCAAATTCCCCTTATAAAACTCTTCAACCAAATGAGCCACAACTTCCGTATCTGTTTCGGAAACAAACTTGTGCCCCTTTTTTTCCAAATCTTTTTTAAGCGATTCGTAATTTTCGATGATCCCATTATGAACAACCACAATTTTCCTGGAACAATCAAAATGAGGATGCGCATTGGGGGATGTTGGCGCACCATGTGTGGCCCAACGGGTATGGCAGATTCCTAATGTGCTTTCTGGAAGCTGATTTTCTGCAATGAGTTTTTCGAGAGTGGCAATCTTCCCGGGAGATTTTCGAACGACAAGTTCACCGTCCGCAGATGTGAGGATGGCGATCCCGCTGGAATCATAACCTCGATATTCCAAACGTTTAAGTCCCTCCAAGAGGACGGGAACCGCTGCTTTTCGACCAATGTATCCAACAATGCCACACATAATATATAAAAGCCTACGAATGAGGCCTTGGTATGATCTTATTTAATATCGAAAGCGATAAAGTCGAAATGCGTGGCGATGATCTTTAATTCTTAGGCTGGACATTCACATACGTAATCACTTTATTCGCGTTCGTACGCTTTCTCGTAAAATAAACATCGCCGTCGCAAAGAGCATTCAAATGCATACGACCAGTCACATTCTTACCGGGTTTCCACTGGTTTCCTTCACGAGTCAAAACAGATCCTGCCTTGACAAATTGTCCTCCAGAAACCTTGATCCCACGGGTTTCTCGATAAAATTTCGAAGTTTTCCCTCCAACACGTCCGCCCATTTTTAAAACCTCCCTTAACTTCTTTCCATAAAATTTCTCATAAAGAGGGGCTATCATAGCAGAAAGAGTACTTTCTGTAAACAAATTTATCGAGCCCTATTCCCCTTTCGGATTTTGTGCATTTTCCTCAACTTTGGGCTTTGGATTCAAAATTTCTTCGATTGCTTTCTTATATTCTTCTTTGCTGCGCGCCATAGTTTTACGTCCATTGATATAAAATGTAGGGGTCCCTTGGACTTCGACTTGTTGACCCAACTTCAAGTCTTCTTCAATGATTTTTTCCCATTCCGCATCTTTTTTCTCAAGATCTTCACGGAATTTCTCGACATTAAGCCCGACCTCCTTGGCCAATTCTTCAAACTTTTCTTTATTCAAGCTTCGTTGATTTTTAAAAATCAACTCAGCCATTTCCCAATACTTCCCTTGTTCACCTGCCGCCAGCGCCGCTTTAGCCGCGCCCTTAGCTTGCTGATGAAACTCTAAGGGAAAATTCTTCAGAATATAATTCACCTGATCCGGATATTCGGCAAGAACTTCATTCAAAACTGGATGGAATCGAGCGCAATATGGACATTGAAAGTCCACAAATTCAACAATGGTAATCGGGGCCTCTTTATTGCCTCGCACATGCGATTTCCCAATATCAATTTGATGGACTTTGGTCAAATCCTCAGATGGCTCGGCTGATCCTCCGACCGGAGCTCCTAACATTTGAAAAATCTTGAGCAAAGAATCAACCTTTTTCTCTAACGAAACGAGTTTTTGATCTACCGACGATGGCGCACCCGTACCTGTCCCCGATAACTGACGCTGCAATTGCAAAATTTCTTTCTGCTGCTCAACAAGTTGACGCATGATCGGACTATTGGCTTGATTGACAGCCATCGAGACTCCAATCACAATAGCTCCGATGACAATCATGGATAAAATCACATTACGATTTTGCATACAACCTCCTCTATTGAATTGAAATCTTGAAATTAAAGAACAATGCCTCCATATCGCGACACGATATGTTTAATATCATCCCAGCGACGGGTGCAACCAAAAACTGCAATGATGCAAATATCATCTCCCTTGGTTAAATATCCCACAAAACACTGCCCAGCTGAACGCGTATATCCTGTTTTTCCATAAAGCGATTGCTTCCACCCCTTAAACAATATCTTATTGTGACTTTTCAAATGAAAATTCCGCCCATCCAGAGACGAAATCGTCTTGTACTTTTTCTTGATCACCAATTTGAAAAAATCATGTTGCAAAGCAGCCCGAAACATCAAGTACATATCATAAGCGGTGGTATATTGATGCGTCTTCCCCGACGGTAATCCATGAGAATTGACAAATTTGGTGTTCTTGGCCCCCAGCTGACGAGCCCGCTGATTCATCATTTGAACGAATTTTCCTTCCGATCCCGCAACAGCTTCGGCCAGAACCACACTCGCATCATTGGCTGAACTCATCAAAACCGCGTAAAGAAGATCACGCACTTTGAATTTTTCCCCAGGCCGAACATGGAGCTTGCTCGGCTGAGGGTATGTCGCTCGCGAACTCACCGTCACCGTATCATCCAAATCCAATCGCTCAAGGACCAAAAGTGCCGTCATCACCTTGGTCGTGCTTGCCGGAGGAACTTTGGTGTGCACATTTTTTCCATAATAACGGACCACGCGCGTGCTATTAGAAAAAATCGCCGACCGGGCTGAAACGGCACCAGCATCCACCGGTTCCGACGGAAAACCGCTTGTCAGCAAAATCAAAGAACCAAGCAATCCTTTTAAAATTTTGGAAATGCCAAAGTTTATTTTTAACAACTTTGCAAAACCCCTTGATAAATCTGTTCAATGGCCTGCACGACACCTTGCGTCGGAAGCAGCGTTTGTCCTTCCATCTTCGCAATGCACCAACCTCGGGGGATCCGAGAAATCATAACCCACACATGCTGAGTGATGCTTTCTTCTTTCACAACCAAGTGCACCAAACCTTTTTGTTGCTCCGTATCAAACAAAAAATCTTTTAAAACAATAGCAACCTTCCCCGTGACTTTTGCAACTCTAAAGTTTTTCGGCTCAAAATTTTTTGTAAAATAAACTTTCAACTCCACATCCTCTGCCAAAGCAACATCGACATGCTCTTTCTTAATCAGTTCCAGATTAAAAAATTTCTCCTGCCCCTGTTCTCGCCATTTGCGCTCAAATTTGGTATCAAATTGGGGGGCAATCACTGACGATGAAAAATCCCAACCTGTTTGCGGGATTTCTTCTAAAACCCATTTCAAATAAGGCTCATGATCAGTGACTAATTTCAATGTCCCCTGATTTTTAACCCGACTATTGACCAACTTTAAAAAATGCTGTGAAAAAAGACGATGTTGAACATGTTTCTTTTTGGGCCAAGGACAAGGGAAAAGGCAATGAACTCGATCAATGCTTTGAGGCTTAAAGAGCCGTTCAAATGCCACCGCTGCATCGATCTGCAAAATTTTGACATTCTCCAGCGGCTGGCCCGAAGCGCCTCTGGCCACAGCTTCAATCCGACGACAGATCTTCTTAACTCGTTCCCATTCCTGCTCAATTCCAACAAAGTTACGACCCGGAAACGTTTGAGCCAATCGTACTAAATATTCGCCCAACCCACTGCCAATCTCAACTTCTAAAGGAGCTTCCCGTCGATAATGCTCTGACCAATCGACCGGCCGCTGGATCTCGTAATGAGAAAGAAACACCCTACTAGCAATATCTTGATCAATGAGCAGACCCAACACTACCTTCCTTTGACCGATTCTAAAAATTCCCATCCCTGTCCAATCAAACGACCATTTTCAAAAACCAAAGGGATCAACTCATCATCAGAGACTTGATCGTCTTGGGCTTGAATACCGACGAGATAATAATCCACATGGTAAGAACGAAGGCCTTTTTGAATTTTCTCCGTGCGATAAGGATTATTCACAGTTAAAGGCCTATATCGTTTCTCCTGCTCATTTTCCAACTCATATCCGATCACCACCTGCTTGCCCAAAGCATTACCGACCTCATCCTGAGACATTCCATCATGAATTTGCTGCAAACTGATAAATCGACGAACACCTTCTGACGGTGTTTCTGTTTGCGTGGGGGCCGGGGGGTCTTCCAGCACGGGAGGAACCGTAGCGCACCCTCCCAAGAAAACCAATAAAATGAGCCATCCGTGTTTCACATGCTCTCCTTTTATTTCAAGAAATGCTCTCTGGCTTTAGGCCTGGTTAAAAAATGAAAACATCCAAAAATATATGCCAAATAAGTGAAAAGATATATTCCGCCACTGGGCTGATAAATTTTTAAACCCGTCAAAAAAGATGCAAGACATGCCCAACCATTTTTTGCAGACAAAAAGTAGGAGAAAACAACGTTCTCTTGTCCCATCGACGGGATCGTCGTCATAAAATACGCCACATAAATCCATATCAAAACTTTAAAAATGATATCGCAGTAAATGGCGGTGATGGCGGTCCATCTGCCCAAAACATGCCCCCTTAGGAGAGAAATTCCTGCGAGAATATATAGAAAACTACAAATGAGCTCCAAGGAAACAAGCATCCAGAACGACATCACATCCGAAGACCGAAGATACGGCTTCCTGGGAAGAACACTGGGGTGCTGCACCTCTTGAAGAGTTTGCCGCATTTCTTTCTTCAGCTCACGGTAATCGCTCACCGTCGGAGGATGTTCAACCCAATAATTTTTCTTTTTGGGAACAAACGGTTCGCCGCGCTGATAAATCAATCCCAACCACAGAATGCCAATGAGACAAAAAAGAATTCCCAAAAAGGTGATGCCCTTTGATTTGGTCTTCATCATCTATTCCTCAGGGTACGAATCATTCGTAAAGCGACATCATTCTAGCGCAAATTCAAATGACAAACAAGAAAGGACAGACTAATTCTTGCTTTTCTCTAATTGCTGCACTCGTTCTTCAAGCTCGGCTTTTTCGTCGAGAAGAGAAAAATAATCTTCTGACATGTCTTTGGCTTCTTTAGAAAGATCCGCAATCTTGGACTCCTGATTCTTGATCAACGCATCTTTTTGATCTGCCGCCTGAGTCAAGACGTTGACTTTGCGGTCCAGCTCTGTCTTCTTGTTTAGAAAATCTTTCTTTAAAACCGCTTGGACACTCTCAACTTGGGCCTTCAATTTGTCCACTTCGCCGTTAAGAAAAACATTTTCTTGTTGGGCCGCCGAGAGAGTCAACGTTGCTCGTTCAATTTCTTTATTCAATTGAGCGATACGATCTTCTTTTTTCTGTAGCGCCGCTTGATGATTCTGAATCTCTTTTTGCAAAGAAGAGATCTGGGTCTCGTTTTGCTTCTTTTGATTCTGCGCTTCTTCCTGCGTGGCTCTCAATTGGCTTGCTAGCTGAACGGATTGCTCTTCAACAGGTTTTTTAGCTTGCGCGATTTGCTGAGGAATGGAAGCTTTCACATTTTGGAGTTCCTCTTTTAAAGCTCCAACACTCTGGGTAAAAGTCTCTTTTTCTTGACGGAGAGTTTCCATCTCAGACTTCCATTTTTTTTCATTCTCAATCAACCCTGCAATGTTTTTGTCTTTAGCGCTCACGGAATCTTGTGCCTGCGTCAACTCCTTCTGCAACTCTGCAATCCTTTGATTCAATGGGGCCTTGGCCTCTTCGACTTTTTTGGGAAAAAGATTTTTGACCTCTTTCAATTGATTCTGTAAGGCTTGATTCTCTTCGTACAATGGCTTGCGACCTTCTTCCACT
>JANLHA010000309.1 GCA_024653845.1 Candidatus Omnitrophota bacterium
TGGTTCCATTGATCAAGATATTTCAATTTGGCCAACAAGACAACCGCTTGGATCGTATCTAGACGAGAATTATATCCCTTCACTTTATGTTCATACCGACCTTCTCGTCCATAATCACGCAATGACCTCACTTTTTCATAAACTTTCGGATCATCGGTCACCACAATTCCCGCATCGCCAAATGCGCCCAAGCCCTTCGTCGGATAAAAACTGAAACACGCCACATCCCCCAAAGATCCCGCCCTTTTGCCCTGATAAGTTGCCCCATGCGCCTGCGCGGCATCTTCGATAATTTTCAAGCCATGTTCACGCGCAATGTCGAGAATCTCTTTCATATTCGCGGTCTGACCATAAATGTGAACGGGAATGATCGCTTTTGTGCGCTTCGTGATCGCTTTTTTCAACTTGATCGGATCAATGTTATATGTTTCCTCTTCAATGTCAACGAACACCGGCTGTGCGCCGGTGTAAGAAACACACAAAGCCGTTGCAATAAATGTGTGCGTCGGCAGAATCACTTCATCGCCTGGACCAATTTCCAAAGCCGCCACCGCCAAATAAAGCGCATCTGTTCCGGAATTGACACCCACGCCATATTGCACACCACAATATCGCGCGAATTGAGCTTCCAATTCTTGGACTTCTTTCCCAAGCACAAAATCTCCCCGTCGGAAAACCTTTTTCATTCCGGCATCAACTTCGTCTTTGATCACTTCGTATTGTTCAGAAAAATCCAAGAATGGAATTGGGGTCACTTCGGCTTGGGTGTTACTAACCATGAAAAATCTCCTTCACTTGTTTATAAACGTCATCAACACTCAAACGCGTTAAACAACTGATATGATCACACGCCGCTCGTCGGAAATTTCGATAACAGGGCCGGCAAGCGACAGGATACGTGGCCACGCGATGGTTGCCGACATTAAAAGGATCATAGGGGCCATACACTCGGTCATCGACGGGGCCAAAAATCGAAACGGTTTTTATGCCGACCGCGACCGCCATATGTAACGGTCCGCCATCATTGACAATCGCCAATTTACAATTTTTAAGGAGCGCTGCAGATTGCAAAATGGATGTTTTTCCACAAACCAATATCACAGAATTCTGCATCAAGGAAGCCACCTCTTCACAGAGAGCAACTTCCTTAGAATCGCCCAACAGTATAACTTTTCCGCCATAATTTGCAATGATTTTGTCGGCGAGCGCAGCAAATTTGGGGGCTCCCCACCTTTTATATAAAGCATCCTTGCCCCAACTGGCGCCGCCACCCGGAACCAGCGCAATCACGCGTTCTTTTTCTGCAATTCCTTGTTCCACCAAATAAGTTCGTGCCCATTTTTGCTCTGGGTCCGGGATATGCAATTCTAAAGGAGAAAGCTCCACTTGAAGACCTAGCGGTCGCAGCAAATCAAGATAATATTCGACCACGTGGCGGGCTTCGTAACCTTTCAGAGAAATTTTCTTGGTTAAAAACCAACTGCGATTCTTATAATTGAATCCTATGCGCTTCTGGATTCCAGCCAGAGCTGTCAAAAAATTCATTCCGCTATTGAGAGACAAATCAATGACCATATCATAGCGATCGGCCTTGATGGTTCTCAGAAGACCTTGCCATTTTTGCAAGAACTGGATTCTGGATTGACGATAAACAGCAACGAAATCATCACGATCGTAAACCATTACCCGATCAATGAGCGGGTGAGCCTTCAACATCGGTGCGGTCCGAGTGTTAGCTAGATACCCAATAAAAGAATCAGGAAAATTTTGTTTGAGATTGCGAATCAAAGGTGTTGTGAACAACACATCGCCGATGCCGAAAGGATTGATAAGAAGAATACGTTGAGGGGAATGAGCCATCAAACTTTTCGTGTTCCACTTTTTTTGAGTTGTTGAACAATTTGCTTAACTTCTTGGGAGAATTCTCGACGACATACAAGAAGAACATCACCGATATCAATGACAATGAGGTCTTCTAGCCCCACGGTAGCCACGAGACGTCCTTGGGCGTGAATCATCGTATTCTTACAATTGAGCGAAATCACTTTTCCTTTATGAACATTTCCCTCTCGATCTTTTTCTAGGATTTCATAGAGTGCTTCCCAGCTGCCCACATCCGACCACCCAATTTTACCAGCAGGAACAGCAACGACGTCACTCGCCTTCTCCAGAATCCCATAGTCGATCGAAATGCTTGGAAAACTCTTCCAAATTTTTTGTACGTAAGACTGGTCATGACCAACTTGCAACCCTTTATAGATTTGCGGAAGATTTTTTTTAAATTCAGGAAGAATCACAGAACTTTTCCAAACGAACATTCCGCTATTCCAAAGATAATTCTTCGATTTAAGAAATTTTTTAGCTTTTTCAAGAGAAGGCTTCTCAATGAATTTTTCCACACGACAAATTTTTCTCTTCCCTTGACGAACAGCTCGAGTTTCCAGATATCCATATCCTGTCTCTGGGCGTGTCGGAACGATTCCCATCGTCACCAAATGCCCCTTACGTGCTAGATCATTCGCCTGCACCAAGCATTTCCAAAATTCGACACGATTCAAAATCACATGATCCGACGGTAAAACGGCCATCACGGCCTCTGGATCCCGATCCTGAATCACTGCCGCGGCCCAACAAACCGCAGGCGCCGTATTTTTCCCCGAAGGTTCTAATAAAATATTCTTTCGTGGGATTCCAAAACCTTTCGTGTGTTGCTGGATTTTTTTCAAATGAGCTGCATTCGTCACAATATAAATGTGATCACCAGAAACCGGCGGAGAAACCCGTGCAACAGTCTGATACAAAAGCGACTGTTCTCCGACGATATTTAGAAATTGTTTCGGGTGATCTTCCCGACTCATCGGCCAAAAACGTGTGCCGCTGCCGCCAGCAAGGATGACGATATAAAAATTCTTCTGCTTTAAATCCATCTCACTCTCTTTTCTATGCAGATGATGTGGTTTGTCCATCCAGAATATCTGACCACATCAAGGTTGTCAAACATTGCTATTTCCCTTCCTTATTTCTCCAGCACAAGCGGATTCACTCCCTCATCCACCAACAACACCCAACATGTCGAAGCCAAACTTAAAACTTCAGGATCGTGTGAAAACCAGCCAAAAGGAATCCAGCCTCTTCGCGAAGAATATGAATATGCACTTTCGTCCTCATCAACTTGATAACGATATTTCTCCATAGCTTGGCGCATCGAATCTCGATCTTTGTGAATTTCTTTGACCAATTGTGGTTGAGATGTTCGATAATGATCCCTCAACATATCCAAAGCCAAAAGCGAGGCGGCCGTCCACTCCAGTGAAATGCGATCATGCTCTTGAGTATATCCCAATCCCAGCAAAATTCCCCGCTCAAAAACTCCACTCTTTTTCTTTGTGGCTTGCCAAATTTTAAGTGGCGCGCCACCACCAAACCATCTTTCGAGCCGACTAGGGCCAATCACCATCAACGCTAAATATTGAACATCTGTTGCAAAATATTTTTGATTCGGCTGCCACTTTCCATCCGTGAAGTGCATCCCCTGGTCAAGAACATTTTCTTTCTCATTCCACACGTCACGCAAATACCCCTCGATTCTTTCCATAGCCTGTTGATATTCGATCTTTCTCGTGATGCGATAAAGCATTCGAAATGCCGCATGCCACGACAATGTATTTTCTGTTGAAATTTCATAATAGTGCCAAGAATATTTCTCAGGTGGAGGCTGTTTTCCTAAAACCAATTCCACAATTTTTGAGCCTGACAAATCCGGCAATAACGTCAACCGCTCTTCGTGAGTAATGGTCAACTGACCATTTTCATCGACATAAGGATTATAAAAAGTCCCCAACGGAGCCATACGAATGCCCCCATTCTCAGCTTGCAGAATCATGGCTGCACGCGCGAGCTCTTCAGCCAATTTCAATTCAATCGTATTGCGAGGGGCAACGTACTCTCCACGATTCAAATTAAAATATTTTTGGTGATAAAGATGCAGCGCTCCAATGACCACCCATGCATTCTCACCAGCAATCGGCTTCCAGTCTTCCCAATGAAGCTGATCTCCGTTCGGGAATCCATCAAGATGAGTCTTTTCATCAAGGGGATCTGACGCTTGGTAGCGACCATTGGCATTGAGAATTCTAAAAATGAATCCTCGTTGGCCTTTTTGAGAAAGATGAGAAGACACCCGCATCGGATCGGCCATATCATAAATGTATGGCTGATCAGGATAACCCGCACGCACATTGCTCAAATCACCTAAGTGACCGTCCCAATAGATTTTCGTCGGAGTCTCAGCAAGCTTCAGATCTGTCTTTTGCCCAAGTCGCGTTAAAACAATTTGCCACAGGGCAGCATCATAAATCACAATTCCTTCACGTACAATGTGGCGTTCAATAATTCCTTCCACGTGATCGACCTGGCCCATCTCTTTATATAGATCTTGCCGATCATTCGGAATCTGGAAGCTGAATGGCATTTGGGTTTTGAAACTGCGATTTTCACGGATCCAATTGAGAAGGCGAGAATCCGAAGCCTGAGATGAAGTGCTAGCAAGAAAGACAAGAATAACTGCTAAATAAAAATTTCTCATGGCTTTGGAATCGTTTCTTCAATTGGCCTTTTAACACGTCGACTGGTTTTGCAGCGCACATGAAATACTTGAAAAGGATGCCACCAATATTTCTTCTTAATCACCATTTGATCTTCCAAACTCAAACGGTGTTCTGCAATTCTCTGAGCCATGACTGTGGGATGTGTTCCGAAATAAGGCGGGAAACGATTCAGATCGCCATAAGAATATTTCTGATTTCTCTCATCATCCTGCAACTTTACAAAACCAATATTCTCCGCATTCCGTCGACGATCAGCCATGACCTCTTGCGGATGAACCCAGCCATAATGATACAAAAGGCATCCTGTATTTTTGCGCCTCAATGGCTGGCCGTCCTTTCTGCGAAAACCCCACGCATCCCCCTCGGACTCAATCTCGCCATTATTGCGAACGATGCGGTCCTGCTTCTGGAACCATCCGTGATCGACCCGATAACGATAATAACTTCCATAAAAATGCATCCATTTGAAACGAAAGACTTCCACTTCTTTGTTATCACGATTTCGCTCCATCATCCGTCGTAAACGAGGCAAGTCTTCTTCATGGATCATTTCATCCGACTGGAGATAAAATGCCCATGTCCCCCGGCATTCTTTGAGCGCGATGTTCGTCTGATACGAAAGCACTTCCTTCCCCATCGAAAAATCCCAAACATTTTGAATGATTCGAATCTTGGGGCTCTTCAAAGATTCGATGAGCTCCAAAGTTCCATCTTCTGAGTCTCCAACATTGACGACAAACTCATCACAGATCGGCAAAATCGACCGGATAGACTCGAGGAGAGGATAATTGTACTTGATGGCGTTACGGGCGATGGTAAAACCACTGACGAGCATGGGCGATGAAGGAGCCGGACGACCGGTTAACAAAAAAAAGCCTCCTGATAAACCTTTAATGTTTGTTCGGCAGTTTTACGAAAAGAAAAATCTTGTGCGCGCTTGAGACCCCTTGCCTTTAACTTAAGACGAAAATTTTGATCATCGAGAATCTGAGCCATCGCGTTTCGCATGGCCTCAGGATCATAGGGGTTCACAATCGAAGCGGCATCGGCAGCAATCTCCGGGCATGAAGAGACGTTAGATGTCACTACGGGAGCACCACAACTGAAGGCCTCGATGATGGGGAATCCAAATCCTTCATAAAAAGAAGGGAAAACAAAGGCTTCCGTCAGGTTATACAAATATCTTAAGAGCTCGTCGGAAACATACCCAGGGAAAACGATCTCATCCTTCAACTTGAGAGTTTCAATGGCTTGATTAAAGCCCTCCAACATCCATCCCTTCATTCCCACAATGACTAACTTTCCCTTGAATTGATTCTTACGCTTCAGCTCTGAAAAAGCCAAAAGCAAATTCTGCAAATTCTTTCGCGGCTCAATGGTCCCCACAAAAAGAATGAATGGGTCCCCGATCCCCTTTTTCTTCAAAAATTCTTTCGCCTGCTGACGCGCATCCTCTTCCAGCGGATAAAAAACATTTTTATCCACCCCCTGATAGACCATGCTCAAGCGCTCATTCTCGACGGTAAAATACTGACGCAAATCTTTCATCGTGTTTTGAGAACAACAAATGATTTTATGCGCCTTTTTGGTAATTTCCTGGAGTTGTTTTTCCGTAATTTCACAGGTTTGCTGTGTGTGTCCTTGCGGATACATCTTGTAAACAAGGTCATGCACAGTCACCACGATTTTGGCATGTTCAATATTGATAAAGTCGGGGCTCGGCGAATGATAAACATCCACAGACTGCAAGGTCTGCGCAATCCCGCGGCCCAACCAATCCACTTTGACATGAAAATTTTTAGCGGCAATTCGCGGGACTTGCCGCTTAAAATCAAAATATTTTTTCTGAGCATACAACCAATATTCGTGCTTCTCGTCAATCTCGCTCAATGACTGAACAAGATTGTAGGCATACCTCCCAATCCCGGCGTAATTGTGTTTTAAAAATGAACGGCAATTGATCGCGATGCGCATAATTTTATAATATCAGCGGGTCCTAGGACCGCGTTGATCAATAATGACTGAGACAACTCTTGAGCGAACTCTGAGGCCCGTCCACAATCTGCATTTGAATTCTAGAATGGACGGGTCGAGAGAGAGATGTCTCAGTCATTGCTCCTTATATCTTTATCCATTTCTTCATAAAATCTTCAAATACCTTTACCACATGATCCAATTGATCCACTTCGATGTCCTGGTGGATCCCAAAATGAAACCCGTGATTGGCGCAGTATTCGGCCTCCGGGAAATCACCAAGTCGGTGCCCCAAAAATTTATAACTAGGGCACTGAGTGGGAATCGAATAAAAAAGATTTCGTGAATCCACTCCCATACCGTCGAGATAATCGACCATTTCGTCTTTGGTAAAGGGCAATCCCTTCTTCAAAATGACGGAAAACGCATGAGGCCCAATCTTTTCGCCCTTGTCTTCAGTCACCATCCAGAACGAATCTTCAAATTTCTTCAATTTCTCCCGAAGATATAGCAAATTTCGACGACGCTTATCCAAAATCTGCTTGAAAATTTTGATGTTGCCAATTCCCACCGCTGCTTCAATCTCATTCATCTTGGCCGAAAATCCAATGCGACGGAACTCAAACTTTCCAACGATGCCGTGATTGCGCAAAGACCGCAGCGCATCCGCCATTTTCGGATCATTGGTGGTGACAATACCGCCTTCGATCGTTGTCACAATGTGCGCCGCATACAAACTGAACGCAGC
>JANLHA010000320.1 GCA_024653845.1 Candidatus Omnitrophota bacterium
GAAAGATGTCCGGAAGATGGAATGTTTGATGCGTTGGTGGATCACTCCGCGATTTGTGACTCAGGCCTTTTTAAAAGGGGAATTTTTCAAAGCTAAACATTTCTGCTTGCTGAAAAGTTGGTGCCAAAGTTGTTTTCGAGGAGAATTCCGCACCCCGGATTTTCACCGTGAATATCCAGCTTTGCTTCATATCAATTTTGAACAATCCTATCGAGGACAAGGTCTAGGATCGCGGTTGATTAATCATTTCCTAGAATATTTGAGGGGGAATAAGGTTGTTGGTGTTCAGGCGGGGACCATGTCTGAAGAAGCTAAACAGTTTTTTTTGAAGCAAGGGTTTAAAGTGATTTTTCAGGGGCGGCGTAGTTATCTGCGATATCACATGGGACATGATACGCCTGCCTTTATTCTTGGGAAGAGAATTTTTTTCGAATCAGAGAAGTCATAAAGGAGGAATTACGGTAGAATGTCGACGATCATTTTATTAACCATCTCAAATGTTTTTATGACCTTTGCTTGGTATGGGCATTTGAAATTTAAACATGAAATTCTTTGGAAAGTGATTTTGATCAGTTGGTTGATTGCTTTTTTTGAGTATTGCTTTTAGGTCCCGGCTAATCGAATTGGGTATGGCCAATTCACCGCTGTTCAGCTCAAGACTATTCAAGAAATCATTACGCTATCCGTTTTTTGTGTGTTTTCAGTTTTTTATTTGAAAGAGGGGTTGCGCTGGAATGATTTGCTAGGATTTGTCTTAATAGTGGCGGCAGTATTTCTGATTTTTAAGAAGTGACGTTTGTCGAACCCCTACCTTGTAGATTTTTTTCTTAGCTTGTGAATTCTCCTCGATCACCTATAATAGCGCTTATGAATTCGCCAGCTCCAAGCTTTGTTTATGACCCTTTTCAACAAGAGGCCATTGATCATATCAATCAAGGCTACTCGGTCATTGTCTCTGCTCCGACGGGGGCGGGTAAAACCGTGATTGCGGAACATGTCATTCGTGAGTGCTTGCGAAAGGGCGAGAAGGTCATTTATACGGCTCCCATCAAAGCTCTTTCGAACCAAAAATTTCGAGACTTTCAGGAAACGGTCCCGGACCAAATTGGGATCTTGACGGGGGATGTGACGATCAATGGTCACGCATCTGTTTTGATCATGACAACGGAAATTTTTCGTAATAAAGTTCTGGAAGAGGCCGAATCCCTCAAGGATTATTCTTGGATCATTTTTGATGAAATTCATTACCTCGATGATGAAGAGCGAGGAAGTGTCTGGGAGGAATCTCTCATCTTTTTTCCAGAACATATGAAACTTTTAGGTCTTTCGGCCACCATTCCGAATATTGATCAGTTGGCCAAATGGTTAGAGAAGATTCATCGGCGTCCGATTAAAATTGTTCAAGAAGACAAGCGGCCTGTTCCTTTGCATTTTTTTTACCAATGTCAGAGTGAGCTTTATGAAAATTTGGATCGGATGATTAAGCATGGATTTCACACATCGGAGTTTCGAAACCATCGGAGTGGACGCATTCCTTTTTATGTTCACATCAAACACAATAATTCTGCATCTTTGATCTCTTATCTTTACGAGGAACGATTGCTACCATGCATTTATTTTGTTTTCAGTCGTCGGAGGACTGAACAGTTAGCTGAAGAAATGAATGATTTCAATTTTCTTAATCTTCATGAGAGAGAAAAAATTATTGCTCTTTATGAAGAGTTGTGCGAGCGTTTTGATTTGACCAACGAGACAAGCGCGTATCGCCTGCGTCCATTCATTGAGCGTGGGATTGGCTATCATCATGCGGGAATGCTGCCTACTTTAAAAGAGGTGGTTGAACGGCTTTTTACGAGTCGTTTGCTAAAAGTTATTTTCACGACGGAAACATTTGCATTAGGAATCAATATGCCCGCTCGCAGCGTGATTTTTGATGATTTGCGGAAATTTTATGGTCGTGGCCATGCGCCATTGAAAACACGTGATTTTTATCAGATGGCCGGCCGTGCCGGTCGACGTGGAATCGATACCGAAGGGTTTGTTTTTTGCCGTGTCAATCCTCATGATATCGCGCCAGATGAGTTGGAAAAAATGGTTTATGGAAAACCGGAACGTGTGCAGTCGCAATTCAATGCCTCTTATGCAACGTTATTGAACCTTTATGAGCATCATGGTGAGAAGCTCTACGAGATTTATCCTCGATCGTTTCATCATTTTCTAGTGAAACATTTTTTGCAGGAACGTGCTGTGGACCTGTTGCGGGCCAAGGTGAACGTGCTCAAAGAATTGGGACATATTCGTCAAGGTGCGCTCACACCCAAGGGGGTTTTTGCCAGTAAAGTTTATGGATATGAGCTGATCCTTTCTGAACTTTATGATCAAGGTATTCTTGAAAAACTTTCCGAAAAAGAATTAGGCATTTTGAGTGTGGCAATTGTTTATGAGCCGCGTAAAGGGACCCAGAAACCCCAATTAAGTCAGACAGCAGATGAGTTGGAAAGTCTCACGCGTAAGGTCAAACGATTTTTACATAAGGCGGAACGTCGAGGAGGTTTGCAAGTTTTGAGTAAGCGGTGTTATTTCCATTTGGCCTCCGCGATGGAAGCGTGGATGAGAGGCGAGGGCTTTGATGAGATTTTGCAATGTGCGGATGTGGATGAAGGTGAAATCGTAAGATTTTTTCGAATGAGCATTCAGATTTTGCGAGAAATTGCGGATACTCCAATTTCGGACGAGTTGAAGGGGCGAATTTTTCAGGCCATTGCGAAAATCAATCATGGGGTGATTGATTCCGAAAAGCAATTGAGGAGTTAAAGTTTTCAATGAGTCGAAGGGCGATTTCCTCTCTTTTTCTAAGTGTGTCACGTAAAGTCGGTCGGGCGATCGGTGATTTTGATTTGATTCGGGAAGGCGACCGTATTGCCGTGGCCGTCTCAGGTGGCAAAGACAGCATTTCACTTCTTCATTTGTTAAAACACCGTCGACGATTAAGTCCGGTCAAATTTGATTTTGTCGCTGTTCATGTGGATTTTGAATTTTCTGACTTCGACCCAGCAAAACTGATCGACTATCTGGTCCAAAATGAATTCCCTTACGTGGTTGAAAAAGTGGATTCCCTTAAGGGTGAGCGTTATGAGGACATCGGTTGTTTCTGGTGGTCGAAGCATCGGCGCAAAGCTCTTTTTGAAATGGCCGATCGAGAGAAGTTTAACAAAATCGCGTTTGGTCATCACATGGATGACATCGTGGAAACCATTCTTCTGAATCAATTTTATCGAGGAGAAATTGGGGCGATGAGACCCAAGCAAGAAATTTTTGATGGACAGCTCACATTGATTCGGCCATTAGCATATGTACGGGAAGCGGAGATGTTTGAACTGGCTCAACAGCTGAATATCAGTTCGATTGGTGGACAATCGAAGTGTGCCAACGATGACACGTCTCATCGGATGGTGATCAAGAAGATGCTGCGGGATTTTGAGAGAAACAATCCACACATTGTGAGAAATATTTTTAAGAGTTTACAGAATGTAAGAACAGAGTATTTGTTAGAGATTCCGCAAAAGAATTGAATTTTCGGATTGCCCTGATGGATCGTATTGAAGAAATCTTGGAATTTTGGTTTGAAGGTGTCGATGACTCGACGATCATCGATAAAAAAGTCCTGCCTTTTCGCAAGTGGTTCTCGTCTTCTCCGCAATTTGATCAAGACATCCAAAGACAATTTGGAGCAGACTTGCTGAAAGCCGCCCAAGGCGTTTATCAAGATTGGGAAAAAACGCCGCACGGCCGGCTCGCCTTGATTCTTCTTTTCGACCAATTTTCGCGAAACATCTATCGCAATACACCCCAAATGTATGCATTTGATTCGTTCGCTTTGCAATTGACTCTCAAAACAATCCAAGAAAAGAGAGATCAAGAGTTGATGTTGATTGAACGGGCCTTTTTGTATATGCCTTTGATGCATTCGGAAGATCGTCGGATGCAGGAGCTTTCGGTCCAGTGTTTTGAACAGTTGGTCGCAGATGCTCGACAACAGAATCCTGCCAATGTTTCTTACTACGAATATCATTTGACCTACGCAAAGAAATACCTCTCGATCATCTCCCAATTTGGCCGTTTTCCACACCGGAACCCGATTCTGGGACGTTAACGAGGCCACCTTGATTATTTATTAATATATATCGTATACTTTGAGTGATGTCGAGAATCTCTCTTCAATACAACCGCCAATCCATTCCTTCCAAAATCATTTCATTCGGAATATTGGGAGCATTTATTTTCAATCTTCTTGCTCCTCTCGAGCCGCTTTATGCCCAAACAACTTTCTTGAATCTTCCTCAACTTGGTACAAGAGTCCTGTTGAGTGAAACTTTTCAGCCCGTTTTACTCAAAGGCCTTAAAGTGGATCTCGCTAATCCTTTCCAAATGGATTTTATTGTTGATCGAGGAGAGGAACAGCCGAATGATCGGCAGTTGAATAAAGATGCAGCACGTTTCATTCGATATTTTTTAGCAGGGTTGACCGTTCCCGAAAAGGATTTGTGGGTGAACCTTTCACCTGAGGAACCTGACCGGATCATTCCAAAAGACTTTGGAACGACCGATATGGGGCGTGATTTGCTGGCTCAAGATTATTTATTAAAACAAATCACGGCGTCTTTGATGTATCCCGAAGATGAGGTAGGTCAAAAGTTTTGGCAAAGAGTTTATAAGAAATCCCGCGCCCGCTATGGAACCACAGATATTCCGGTAAATACGTTTAATAAAGTTTGGATTGTTCCCGAAAAAGCACAGATTTATGAAAATGGGAATTCGGTGTTTGTTGTTCATAGTCGCATGAAGGTTATGTTGGAAGAAGATTGGGCGAGCCAGCACAATCTTAAGCAAGATCTTCGTTTATCCGAGGGGCAGAAGTTGTCCAACGAAATCATTCGTGAAATCATTCTTCCTGAGATTGAACGTGAAGTGAATCAGGGAAGACATTTTGCTCTTTTGAGGCAGATTTATCACGCGTTGATTTTGGCGAAATGGTACAAGCAGGCACTCAAAGAAAGTTTTCTGAATAAGGTCTATCAAGGAAAGAATAAAGTTGATGGAATTGATATCGAAGATAAGGAATCCAAAGAAAAAATTTATCAGCAGTACCTCGATGCTTTAAAGAAAGGTGTTTATTCCTACATCAAAGAAGAAGTTGACCCCGCAACTCAGCAAATGATTCCTCGAAAATATTTTTCCGGCGGAGCGGGCTTTGAAAATGTGGAAACTGAGCCGGCTGATCCTATCATGGCCTCCGAGGTCGTTGCCGATGCAACAGAGCGTGCTTTTGTTATCACGTCGCAATTGCGTCCTCTGACCCATAATGACCAAGAAAGCCAAGTTGATCAAAAGACTTTGGCTCCTGCGTTTGACGATAATGACTCGCGCGCCGATGCACAGCCGATCACCACACAGATTGATCCTTTAGTTCAGTTAGCCAATGTTTTTTTAAAAAATGTCGAAGAAGCTCAAGGTCTTCGGGAAATCATTAACCGTCTTATTAATCTTTCTCTTCCCGCTTCGATAGGCCGTACGGCTCCTCAAATTAATCGTATTTTTATCAATGACCCGACGGTGGATCCTGGCATTCCGGGCCATGCTTCGGATTGGGGTATTCATATTTTTATCAATCCTCAGAATCCTTTGACAATGGAACAGCAGGCTGCGATTTTTATGCATGAACTCATTGCATTTATGGGGCAGAATCATCCGACGAGTTTGGCGTTTGAGGTGGTGTTCAATGTCTGGTTACAAGACCGCACG
>JANLHA010000323.1 GCA_024653845.1 Candidatus Omnitrophota bacterium
CACCAGCACCCAAGACCGTGTTATTCACCCCGACATTCCCGCCTGAGATAATCACACTTTGACCGATCGCCACACTTTCCCCGCCGAGCACCACATAGCTCTCGAGGCGATCACCCACGGGCACCTGCACAAACTGATTCTGTGCCCAAGTTTGATCATCGATTCCCGAAAAAATAAAAACGGGCACCAGCATCAAAGCCAGCGCCCGTCTTGAAATTTTCTTAAAATGCAAACAGACCACCCCCACAGACATGATGGATTTTGTCATCCTAGTATCTCCTCAAAATTGGGGGGTATTTCTAAAAAATAAAACAGGGGATTTCCAAAAAATCTTAGGGGTGATTAAAGACTAAAACTTTCACTTCAGGGGAACAACTAGGGGAATTCAGAACTGAACTATCCTGCCACAACTGCTCATAACTTGTCAATCAATTTTTCATCTCCCTCGCGCTGCCCGTCGGGGTGACGGGCAGGCTCAGGATAACAAATGATTACTTAGGCGAAATCACAAAACTATCTTTGTAATTGGCTCTCACCTTCGAAAGGTACGAATTGGCTTCATCTTTGCTGCTGAATTGGCCAACATACAAACGATAGACCGTCGATCCCTTCACATTCGCTTCCGCAATGTATCCGTCATGACCAGCAGCTTTGACGCCTTCCAATCCCAATTCGGCACGCTTGCGATCTTTATAAGAAGCCACTTGAATCGTGAATGGCGCTCTTCCTGAAGCACTTTTTTCTTTAACAAATTCTCCCATTCCTTGATTAGCACCGCTCAAGGCTGAGGAAGAATTGCTTGTCGCTGTCGCAGATGAAGCAATGGCGGCAGCATCTTCGGCTGAAGGCGTTGTCGCTTTTACTTGCATATCGGTTGCTGGAACTTCTTGATTCCCCACTTGGTCCACAAATTCATATTCAATCGCTGGGATTCCATCTTCCGTCGTCTGTTCTGAAAGAATATCACTGACCGGAGCAGTCTCTCGGCTACCTGGACGATTAAAAGCAAAAAACACAATCACAATCACAACTCCAACAAAAACCCAAATCGGCCACTGATTTTTCATGCTAACTCCTCCCATACTTAACTCCTTTTGGTTATTAAATTTTCTTCTCTTCTATAAGCTTTTCCAAACGCTCCAAACGCTGCGAAATCTGTTTTAAAAATTCAATGACGATGGCGTGGGTGTACTGCGCATCAATCCCTACCGGAGAATCAGGAAGACGGATTTTCTTAATCACATCTTCATAACTTTCTTTCGTCTTGTGGAGGGGATCAGAAAAGCTGCCTGAATTCATGTCAAAACTCTCTTCTTTGAAAGCATCGGTATTCTAACGCGATTTCAAAAAAGAGACAAGCCAAAAAATCACTTCTTTTCGTAAACCGGGAATTGCCCCTCGAGCGCATCTTCAATCAAATCTTTGATTTCATCACTGAAGTCTTGCGAAAGGATCCACTCCAAATACCGTCGATCTTTTTGGGCCACATCTTTCAAACTTTCTTTACAGGAATATTTTCCAAACATCATATAAAGCTCACCATTCCACCAACGGATCCGTCGTTCCGCGTCATAAAACTCACCATGCTTTTTATAATCAAAATCTCGAAGAGACTCAATCTCTTCTTTACCCTGCCCATATTTTTGAATCTGGGCTTGCAGCACTTCCAGGGTCGCTTCGGTATCTGCCAGCGCCGAGTGAGCCCCAACCAAATCTTTGTGACAATAAAAAGAGTAAGCCGCCGTCAGATCACGTTTTTCATTCAAGTGATAAATTTTTTGAGCATCGTAAATCATCATTTTGCTGTAATGAAACGACATGCCCGCTTCTGAAAATTCACGGGCCAAAATCGGCAAATCAAAGCGTTCAATGTTGAATCCACCAAAATCCGCACCTTCTAGAAAAGGCAAAACGTCTTTGGCAATTTCGCTAAAACGGGGTGCATTCTTAACATCTTCATTGCTGATACCGGTCACTTGTGTGACTTCAGCAGGGATCAAAATTCCAGGATTCACCCGACGGGTGAAAACCTGCCGCTCGCCTGAGGGTTCACAACGAATCATCGCAATTTCGATGATCTTATCTTTTTCAATCCACGTTCCCGTGGTTTCCAAATCCAAAATGACAATCGGCCGAGAAATTTTCATGGTGCTCCTGTCTATTATCTATAATGAATCAATTCAAATTTAATCTCTCGTGGGTTGGGATAATTCCTGAGTGAACTCCGAACACCGTCTTCAATAAGGTTTTCAATTCTAGTAAAGACGGTGTTCGTGTGAGCGAAAGAGTTATCCCAACCCACGACTTATCACAACTGGCTTATGGCTTCTTAAACCATCCAAACGTATGTCCTTTATCATTCACAAGAATTCCTATCCTACCGCTTTGCGGCTCCAAGATCAAGATCCCCAAAAAATAATGGTCAAGAATGACATATTTGCCCGATGGAAACCATTGCGGATCTTGAATCGCTAAACGCCCTCCCTGCTGGTCCTTCTTTTCTTCAAACCCGCCTCCGAGAGGAACTCGCGGAATTTTATACAATCGTCGTCGCCACCAGCGGTTGTGCACATAATAAAGATGGTCCTCCCGATCGATCCCTAAACGGGAACCTTTTGGCGAAACCCAAGAAAAATATTTAGCCTTGGTGATATTGAATGAAAGTGGCAAAAAAGGTTTAAAGAATTTAATGCCATAAGAACCCAACACATGGTCAGGAACCGCGGTGGACTGCCACGGAAGCTTTAAAGCCAACTCTGGCTTCATCGTCGACAAAGGCACC
>JANLHA010000005.1 GCA_024653845.1 Candidatus Omnitrophota bacterium
TATTTTCATGGTTTTCGTCGGGTTCTTTGCCGGTTTTTTCCCAATTTCTCAATTGGGGAATATGACAAGTATTGGTACTCTTCTGGCATTTGTCATTGTTTGCGCCGGCGTGATTGTTCTTCGTAAAACTCAACCCAATTTGCCGCGTCCTTATCGAGCGCCTTGGGTGCCGTTATTTCCTATATTAGGAATTTTGGTTTGCTTGGCGATGATGACATCCCTCGATATTTTGACATGGAAACGTTTGGTGATTTGGCTCGCCATTGGGATGGTGATTTATTTCGCGTATAGTCGCAAGCGCAGTCATTTGTTTAAACAAAGTCAATAATCTTTAGAGAAGGAGAAGTCATGAGTGTTGATACACCTTTTCAGATTGAATTTGCTGATCGTTTGAAAGAATTGCCTCCGTATCTTTTCGTCGAGATTGATAAGGCCAAGCGTCAGGCCAGGGCGCAAGGTCGTGACATCATTGATCTTGGAGTTGGTGACCCAGATACACCAACTCTTCCTCATATCATTGAAGCGATGCAAAAGGCTGTGATCGATCCTGCCAATCATCGTTATGCTTTTGATGCGGGTCTTCCGGCGCTTCGTGAAGAAATTGCAACATGGTTCCAGAAACGTTTTTCGGTGAGCCTTGATCCGTTGACCGAAATTTATCCTTTGATTGGATCGAAAGAGGGATTGGCTCATTTCCCATTAGGCGTTGTGAATCCCGGTGACAAAGTTTTGTTAACCGACCCCGCATATCCCGCCTATCAGGCGTCGATCATTTTTGCGGGTGGTAAAATCATTCGCATCCCTTTGAAAGAAAGCAGTGGTTTCTTACCAGATTTGAAAAAGATCGCGGAATATAAAGATATCAAAGTGATGTTTGTCAATTATCCGAATAATCCGACGTCAGCGGTGGCGAACAAAGAGTTTTATACCGAGTTGGTGCAGATTGCGAAAGATAAGGGAATCATTCTGGTTTCTGACATGGCGTATTCGGAAATTTATTATGATGGTAAGAAGCCAACGAGTATTTTTGAGGTCGACGGGGCCAAGGATGTCGCCATTGAATTTCATTCTTTCTCCAAAACATATAATATGACCGGATGGCGCATTGGCTGGGCTTGTGGAAATCGAAAATTGATCGAAGCTCTGGCCAAAGTGAAATCCAATTATGATTCCGGAATTTTTCAGGCGATTCAAGTGGCGGCGATCACAGCCCTTCGTACCGATGAAGCGGAAGTGGGGGACCTTCGTCGGATGTATGAAGAGCGCCGAGATTTATTGATCAATGGCTTGCGAAGTTTAGGATGGAAAATTCCGTCACCGCCAGCCGCGTTTTATGTTTGGGGACGCATTCCTAAAGGATTTCAAGATTCGATGGAGACCGCCAAGGCGTTTTTAGAAAGAGCTGACATTGTGGCCACGCCAGGAGTCGGGTTTGGAAAAGCTGGCGAAGGGTATATCCGAATGACATTGACGGTGAGCAAAGATCGGATCATGCAGGCGGTTGAACGGCTGAGAAAAATTTTGTAACAAATATCAGCGGGTGAGATGCCAATCATTTATCTTTCACTGGGTTCCAATTTGGGCAAGCGAGATGAGAACCTTGCTAAGGCCTTGGCTGAGTTGGAGAAAGTCGGTGTGGCGATTGAAAAAGAGTCTTCTATTATCGAAACAGATCCCATCGGCGGACCACCTCAGGGTAAATTTTTCAATATGGTTCTAAGAGCTCAAACAGATCTTTCTCCTCAAGAATTACTCCAACAAATCCACATCATCGAGAAAAATTTGGGACGTGTGCGTAGCATCAAGGATGGTCCGCGTACAATTGATATCGACATCTTGCTTTATGATGATTTGAAAATTAATGACGAGGATTTGGTCATTCCTCATCCAAGAATGAAAGAACGTGAGTTTGTAATGAATCCTCTTCGTGAAATCGAGCCGGAACGTTTTTCAAAGTGATCATATGAAGGCCATAACTCAAATCAACTCCTTAAAAATTTTTTTGAATCAGGCGCGACGTAAAAATCAAACGATTGGATTTGTTCCGACGATGGGCGCTTTCCATGGCGGACACCTTAAGTTGATGAACGTTTCTCGTCGAGAAAATGACATTTCCGTCGTGAGCATCTTTGTCAATCCAACTCAGTTCGGCCCCGCAGAGGATTTCTCGTCGTATCCTCGAGATAAAAAAAGAGATTGCTCGTTGGCAAAAAAAGAAAATGTTGATATAATCTTTTATCCGTCGGTCGAGGAGATGTATCCTCGACGATACGGAACGTATGTGGATGTTGAGAGAGTGACAGCTACACTTTGTGGGGTTTCTCGACCCGGGCATTTTCGGGGAGTGGCTACAGTTGTCGCAAAGCTTTTGAATATTGTCGAGCCTGACACGATTTACCTGGGGCAAAAAGACGCTCAACAGTGTGTCGTGATTAAAGAAATGGTTCGTGATCTGAATTTTCCAGTGAAGGTGCGCGTCATTCCGACAGTCAGAGAAGCCGATGGATTGGCGATGAGTTCTCGAAATCAGTATCTGTTAGAAAGAGAACGCAAGGAGGCACCCGTTCTTTATCAGGCGCTGCTTGAAGCCAAGCAAGTCGCAATGGAGGGTGAACGAAGAGTCCAACGGATCATAGAGCTGGTTCGTAAGAGAATTGAAAATTTGGCTTGCGCGCAAATTGATTATATCGCTTGTGTCGATGCAGAAACCCTTCAACCGTTAGAAAAGTTAGAGGGGAAAGTTTTGCTGGCATTGGCTGTCAAATTTGGACGAGCGAGGCTAATTGATAATATCATTTTTCACGTTAGAAACTAGAAATGCCGCCGGCTCGTAAAAAATTGAAAATTGGAATTTTAGGTTGTGGGGCCATCGGTTCCCGGATCGCAAAAAGTGTGGCCCGAGAACTGGCAGGAGTCGCGGAACTGACCGCAGTTTATGATATTCAGCCCGAAAAGGTCCAAAAATTAGCCCAAGAGTTGCGAAAGCCACGCATTCTTAAGAAGTCTTTCCCTGATCTTTTGAGAAGTTGTGATCTTCTCGTCGAAGCTGTCAATGCCAAGGAAACGGCATTGTTGATTCAACGAGCTTTGCAGTCGAAGAAGCATGTTTTAGCGATGAGTGTAGGAAAACTTCTCAATGGTGAGAAGTTATTCCGTTTGGCCGCGCAGAAGGGATGTTTTCTTTTGATTCCTTCCGGAGCCATTGCAGGAATTGACGCCGTGAAAGCGGCAAGTTTGGTCAACATCCATAAAATCACCTTGACGACACGAAAACCTATTTCTGGTTTTTCTCAAGTCTCGTATCTTAAAGATCGAGGCATCGATCTTCAACACATTGTTGAGGAAACGACTTTGTTTGAAGGCGATGTGGATACAGCCGTCCAACATTTTCCCCAAAATATCAATGTGGCCGCGACGTTGGCTTTAGCGAGCGGGGCCAAAAGTCAAATGACCGTTCGCATCCTGACGTCGCCACACTATAAAATCAACTCCCATGAAATCGAAGTCCTAGGGGACTTCGGTCGCATGGTGAGCCGTACAGACAACGAGGTTTGTCCTGACAATCCCAGAACGAGTTATCTGGCTGTTCTTTCTGGAATTCGAACCTTGAAGGATTTTTGCAAGGGAACTCGTATTGGAACCTAAACCTTGAAGTCTGTTCCGGGGAAAATAACAACCAAAAAGGGAGGTAAGCAATGGCTCAGAAAGTCGCAAAAGTTGGAGTGAAAAAAGAATCAGGGTATCTTTACTTCGTCGACAAGAACGGTGATGTTTCTTGTGATAAAATGGCTCGTGGTGGCGAAAAGGGAGGAAAACCCAAGAAGG
>JANLHA010000329.1 GCA_024653845.1 Candidatus Omnitrophota bacterium
AACGAGAAGTTGGGTCCATTGGCCTTAGGAGACAGTCATAAACAACCATTTTTAGGACGAGACCTTTTTGATGAACGGAATTATAGCGAGGAGACGGCAAAGAATATTGATCAGGAAGTGCGAAATGTCGTTGAGGAAGCTTATCAGCGAGCGCACAAAATCTTGACAGAGAACCGCGATAAGATGGAGATCCTGGCCAAACGTTTGATTGAAAAGGAAGTGATGGATATCGCCGAGGCCAGAATTCTTTTGAATATGCCAGAACCTACTATCGTATCACAAGAAGAACCTGTTGAAATTTCTCCCCAGCCTCAAGGGGATTGTGCAACCAAAAATCAGGCGCCCACAGAAAATCCGTTTTCAAAGTGATTGTAAATTCATCTCAATTTCCCCGACGAGAATGTCTTCTGCGAGCAGGGTCTTTTTCTATCCCCTTAGGAAAAGAGACGAAGATCATGGGGATCATCAATATGACCCCGGACTCTTTTAGTCAGGACGGTCTTTTTTTAAGAAAGAATGATATTTTGACGCGAGCTGTTCGATTAGCTCAGCGAATGATTAAGGACGGTGCTCATTTCCTCGATATTGGAGGAGAATCAACCCGGCCGGGTGCTCGTCTGATCTCCACCGACGAAGAACTCCATCGGGTGATCCCGATTGTCAAGAAGCTTGCTCCCAAGATTCCCGTTCCGATTTCTGTTGATACCTACAAGACGCGTGTCGCTCAAGAAGCCTTAGATGCCGGAGCCGTCATCATCAATAACATCAAGGGTGTGAAATTGGAAAAATCATTATTGAAAATGATCCAACGTTATGGCGCTGCGATTGTTTTGATGCATAGCCGGGGCACGCCGCGCACGATGCAACGAATGACAATTTATCAAAATTTGATGGGGGAGATCATTTCTTCTCTTAAAAACTCGATAGAAAATTGCTTGGAAATGGGAATTGAATCAGATAAAATCATAGTGGATCCTGGAATTGGATTTGGGAAAACCCCGGAACAAAATCTGGAAATCCTGAATCGTCTTCATGAATTGAATGTCTTAAGATGCCCCATCCTTGTTGGGACTTCTCGAAAATCCTTTATTGGTAAAGTGTTAGAGCGTGATGTGGAAGATCGCAGTTGGGGTACAGCGGCAACGTTGAGTGTGAGCATTTTGCGTGGCGCTCATATGGTGCGCGTTCATGATGTTGCAGCCGCGCGTGACACGGTAAAAATGACGGATGCGATTCTAGCTGAATCGATTCCTTAGTAAGGAGGATCATGGCTTTTGATGTTTTAACAACCAGCAAAGCCGTTTTAGAAGTTGTTATTCTATGGGCGATTTTTTATCGGATCCTTGTTTTTTTTGAAGGAACCCGTTCTTTCCAGGTTTTAAAGGGAATCACATATCTCATTCTCGCATTCATTGTTTCTCAGTTGTTGGGATTTGATACGCTCAAGTGGTTGTTGACCAAACTTTTTGCGATTTCCATCATTGCGGTTTTGATTATTTTTCAGCAAGAACTTCGTCTGGGCCTGGCGCGACTGGGACAACAACATCTTTTTAACATTTCATTGGAAGAGTCAGAAATTGTTGCTCTCGTTGGAGAAATTTCTGAGGCGGTTTATCGACTCTCGAAGAAAAAGGCAGGATGCATCATTGCCATTGAGCGAGAGACCAAATTGAAAACATATATTGAAAGTGGCGTCATGTTGGATGCCAATGTTTCAAGGGAGTTATTGCAGAGTATTTTTATTCCATCTTCACCGCTTCACGATGGGGGTGTGATCATCAGCGGCCAAAAAATTGTGGCTGCGTCTTGTCTTTTCCCTCTTTCGGAAAATCCTAGTTTTAGCAAGATCATTGGGACTCGTCATCGCGCTGCCTTGGGATTGACGGAACAAACGGACGCGGTTGTTGTGATGGTTTCAGAGGAAACGGCCGAGGTTTCGATTGCCTGCGAAGGGCGGTTTATCCCTATTATCAATGAAGAGCGTTTTATCAATGTGCTCAAAAGTCTTTTGACAGGTTCAACGTCGGAGAAAAAGAAGAAATAAAATAGGTGTAAGATGAAAGAAATTTTTATGCACAACTTTGTGTTGAAGCTGATTGCGTTGGGATTGGCTATCATCACCTGGATTTACGTGAACGGAGAGATTTTAAAGTGATCTCTCGTAAAACATTTTACTATCGAGAGATCATCCTGAGCGTTAGCGAAGGATCTGTTTTTGTATGCCTAAATTAGGTGTGAATATTGATCATGTGGCGACATTGCGCCAAGCTCGTCGAGAATTTGATCCTGATCCGGTGGAAGCGGCAGAGATTTGTGAGCAAGCCGGGGCCGATAGCATTGTTTGTCATTTGCGAGAGGATCGCAGGCACATTCAAGACAAAGACCTCAAAGCCCTTCGTCGTGTCGTCAAGACTCGTTTGAATCTTGAGATGTCCCTCAATCAGGAAATCACAAAGATTGCCATCCGCTTGCGTCCTGATCAAGCCACATTGGTGCCTGAACGTCGACAGGAAGTCACCACCGAAGGTGGATTGGATGTGGTGAAATACTCTCGACGAATTCAAAAAATTTTCGATGATTTGCACGAAGCGGGGATTGAATTAAGCCTTTTCATTGATCCCGTCAAAGAGCAGATCGACCAGTCCGCGGTGTTAGGGATTCGTATGGTGGAATTTCATACGGGAAATTATGCCAACGCCAAAACGAAAGTTGCCAAAGACCGCGAGCTGCGACGGTTGAGAGGAATGACACGATATGCGCAAGAGTCAGGACTCATTGTCAACGCAGGGCACGGACTCAAATATGATGACACGCGTCCTGTGGCTGAAATTGAAGGGATTGAGGAGCTCAACATCGGTCATTCGATCATTTCTCGAGCGGTATTTGTGGGGCTGGAACGAGCGGTGAAAGAAATGGCGGCTGTTGTTAAAATTTAATGAGGCAAGGATGATTATCGGTACAGGAATTGATATCGTCGAGATTTCGAGAATCAAGCGCGCAATTGAGCGTTGGGGAGAACATTTTTTGAATCATGTGTTTTGTCCAGAAGAAATTGAGTATGCACATCGTCACAAATTTCCGGAGCAACATTTGGCCGTGCGATTTGCAGCCAAAGAAGCGGTTTATAAAGCGATTCAAGAGAATGTTCCTCCTCGATGGAAGGATTTGAAAATTCTCAATGATCAAAACGGAAGACCCTTTTGCGTTTATAACGACGCTAATTTTAAGAACAAAATTTTGATTTCTTTGTCTCATACGGAAAATTATGCGGTTGCCAGCGCCATTGTTACGACGTAATCCTCGTGCCTATAAAAATCAGTTTGGACATGTGCTGATTCTTGCGGGTTCGCCTCGAATGTTGGGTGCTGCAGCTTTGACCAGTTTGGCTGCGATGCGTGCTGGTGCTGGATTGGTCACTCTGGGAATTCCGAACAGTCTTAATTCTGTGGTGCAGAAAAAAATTTCGTTGGTAGTGATGACATGGCCTTTGAAAGAGTCGAAAGTGCAGGCCATCGATTTTAAGGCCTGGGCGCAGATTGAAAAAAGGTTGGAAAAATTTTCAGCCATCGCGATTGGTCCAGGTTTGGGAGAGGACAAAAGTACCCAGAAATTTATTCGAAAGGTCATCGAGAATTCAGTGGTCCCATTAGTGATTGATGCGGATGCCCTGAATGCTCTTGCTCAAAATTTGAAGATTTTGTTGAAGACCAAGACTCCCAAAATTCTTACGCCTCATCCAGGGGAAATGCAGCGATTGGTCTCTTTGAGACATAAAATTGAAGATCAAGATCGTCGTCGGGTGGCTTTAGATTTTGCAAAGCAATATCGTTGTGTGCTGGTGTTGAAGGGGCATCACACTGTGGTAGCTTCGGATGATGATCGATGTGAAGTGAATCGGACCGGAAATGTGGGGATGGCTACCGCAGGCAGCGGAGATGTTTTGACGGGAATGATTGCTGCTTTTCTAGCCCAAGGAATTGAGCCTTTTGAGGCTGCCAAGTTGGGTGTGGCGCTGCATGGGCGGGCGGGTGATCTCGCTGCCAAAGAGAAGGGCAAGGTCTCGATGATTGCAACAGATATCATTGATGGTATCCCTCAAGTTTTAAAAAGTAGAAAGTAAAATTTTATGGATTCTCAAGTGAATCGTCCTCAGCTCATTCCTCCCGCAGGAGAGAAGAAAGTCCTTCTTCATTCCTGCTGTGCGCCTTGTTCCGGAGAGGTCATGGAGGCCATGGTTGAGTCTAAAATTGATTTTACCATTTTCTTTTATAATCCCAACATTCATCCTCGACGGGAATATGAAATTCGGAAAGAAGAAAATATCCTTTTTGCCCAGAAAATGAATATTCCTTTTATTGATGCGGATTATGATCGTGACAATTGGTTTACTCGTGTCAAAGGATTGGAATGGGAACCGGTACGCGGCAAGCGCTGCAGTGCGTGTTTTGACATGAGATTCGAGCGCACCGCATTGTATGCTTACGAGCATGGATTTAAAGTGATTTCAAGTAGCCTGGGGATTTCCCGTTGGAAAGACATGAATCAGGTCAATGAGTCAGGGGCCAGGGCTGCATCACGTTATCCGGAAGTCATTTATTGGACATATAATTGGCGCAAATTCGGTGGATCTCAACGGATGTATGAAATTGCCAAACGAGAAGAATTTTATCAGCAAGAATATTGTGGGTGTGTTTATTCTCTTCGAGACACCAATCTTTGGCGTATGAAAAATGGCCGGCCCCGCATCGAGCTTGGGAAGGAATATTATGCACGAGAAGATACATAAATGTTTTGCTAACATTGCGTTACCCAATTATACTGATAAAGTTGTTTTAATCGGGAAAATCAATTCATGACTCCATTTTCTAAGAAAATTGCTGTTGCAGGCGCTGGATATTGGGGAAAGAATCTTGTAAGAAATTTTCATGCCCTGGGGGTGCTGCATACCATTTGTGATACGGATTCTCAGAATTTGGAAAAGTTAAAACAGCAATATTCGGTGCCCCAGACGACCCTTCATTACCAAGATGTTCTCAATGATCCACAAGTCGATGCCGTTGCCATTGCGAGCCCAGCTGTAACACATTACGCTTTGGTTAAACAAGCTCTCGAGGCGGGTAAAGATGTGTTTGTGGAGAAGCCCATTGCGTTAGAATTGGTTGAAGCTCAGGAATTGATCCACTTGGCAGAAACCAAAAAACGCATTTTGATGGTGGATCATCTTCTGCAATATCATCCTGCGGTTGTGAAGCTGAAGGAATTGATTGACGCTGGTAAGATTGGGAAATTGGAATACATCTATTCGAATCGTCTTAATATCGGGAAGTTGCGTTCCGAGGAGAATATCCTTTGGAGTTTTGCGCCGCATGACATTTCCGTCATTTTAAGCCTCGTTGAGAAATTCCCGCGATCGGTCAAGGCGTTTGGTGAAGCGTATCTTCAGGAACACATTTATGACACCACGGTGACATATTTAAGTTTTTTTGACAGGCTTAAAGCCCATATTTATGTGAGCTGGTTGCATCCTTACAAAGAGCAAAAGCTTGTTGTGATTGGAAGTCATGGGATGCTGGTTTTCAATGACGTCGAAGAAGAAAAATTGTGTCTGTATCCTCACAAGATTGAATGGATCAAGCAAGTGCCGGTCGCTGCGAAAGCCGAAAGAGAAGTGATCTCCTATGAAGCAAAAGAGCCTTTGCGGGAAGCCTGTTTGCATTTCCTCGACTGTATTGAGCATCGCAAAAAACCTAAAACCGATGGCCATGAAGCTTTAGCCGTTTTGCAAGTGTTGCAGCAAGCTCAAAATTCATTGGAGAAGGAAGAGCAGCCATGAACGATTCTAAAATTTTTATTCATCCTTCGAGTTTTGTCGATGAGGGCGCTCAAATTGGAGATGGAACCAAAATTTGGCATTTTTGTCACATCTTCCCGAACGCCCAAATTGGTCAGAATTGTAAAATTGGCCAGAATGTTGTCGTGCATTCGACTGTTAAAATTGGGAACAATGCCAAAATTCAAAACAACGTTTCCCTGTACGACGGTGTGATTTTAGAAGATGATGTTTTTTGTGGACCATCGTGTGTTTTTACAAACATTTTTAATCCTCGCTCGGCGGTCTCGCGAAATTCTGCAGAGTTTTATCGTAAAACCCTCGTTCAGAAGGGAGCCACCATTGGCGCCAATGCCACGATTGTGTGTGGAGTCATAATCGGACGATATGCTTTTATTGGCGCAGGAACTGTTGTCACTAAAGACGTGGGGGATTATGAACTCATTTATGGAGTTCCGGGTAAGCGTGGCGGATGGATGTGTGAATGTGGGGAGAAACTTGAATTTCTTCGTAACCGCGCAGTATGCAAAGATTGTCGACGAGAATACAGGAAAGACAAAAAAGGTGTCCAAAAAATATGAAATTAGAATTCATTGATCTCAAACGTCAGTACGAAACTTATAAAAATGAAATTGATGCCCGCATGCAGAAAGTCATTTCGAATTCTGCATTCATCATGGGGCCAGAAATCAAAGAGCTTGAAGAGGCCCTGGGCAAATTTGTGGGGACGAAGCATGCGATCAGTTGTGCCTCGGGAACGGATGCGCTTTTTCTGGTTCTGTTAGCTTATGGAGTGGGGGAAGGCGATGAAATCATCACCACACCTTTTACGTTTATTGCCACCAGCGAAGTGATTGCCCTTTTGAAAGCTAAACCTGTATTTGTGGATATTGATCCTCAGACTTACAATATCGATCCTACAAAAATTGAGAAAGCCATCACGCCGCGGACCAAGGGCATCATCGCCGTTAATCTTTTTGGGCAATGCGCTGACTATGATCAAATCAATGCGGTCGCGAAAAAACATGGGCTATTTGTGATTGAAGATGCTGCCCAAAGTTTTGGCTCGGAATATCAAGGGAGAAGGTCTTGTTCTCTTTCCGACGTGGGATGCACGTCTTTTTTCCCGGCTAAACCGTTAGGGTGTTTTGGCGATGGCGGAATGATTTTTCTCAATGATGACAGTAAGGCCGACGTGATCCGTTCTTTGCGTGTTCATGGAATGGGCAAAGATAAGTATGACAACGTGCGAATTGGGATGAATGGACGAATGGATACCTTGCAGGCCGCGGTGGTGCTAGCTAAGTTTGCTCATTATCCTCAGGAAATCAAAGATCGGCAGAGCAAGGCGCAATATTATACGCAAGGACTTTCCAAGGCGGTGAAAACGCCGCATCTTAAAGATGGCTATACATCCGTTTGGGCCCAGTACTCGGTTTGTTCTCCTCGACGGGATGATCTGCAGAAGTTTTTGAAAGATGCGGCAATCCCGACGGCGATCCATTATCCTATGCCGCTTCACTTGCAAAAGGCGTTTGCACATTTGGGGTATAAGAAAGGGGATTTCCCTGTTTCTGAAAAACTTTCCCAAGAGATTCTGGCTCTTCCGATGCATCCTTTTTTGAAAAATGAAGAACAGGATTTTATCATTGGAAAAATCAAGGAATTTTCATGAAGCTCATTATTCAAATTCCATGCTTGAATGAGGCGCAAACGCTACCCAAAACGCTCAGTTGTCTTCCTCGTCGAATTGAAGGGATTGATAAGATTGAAGTTTTGGTTATTGATGATGGAAGCACTGATGGCACG
>JANLHA010000330.1 GCA_024653845.1 Candidatus Omnitrophota bacterium
GGTCAGTTATCAAAGCCATTGAAACTCATTACACCACCGAAACCTCGAACGTTCACCGTGGGATCCACTTCTTAAGCGAAAAAGCGACAGCCGATTTTGAAGCCACCCGAGAAAAAATCAAGAATTTCATCAACGCCGCCAAGTTGCAAGAAACCATTTTCACCAAAGGCACGACGGAATCGATCAATCTTGTAGTTCACAGCTTTGGACGAAAATTCTTTAACAAGGGGGACGAGATTGTCATCTCGGGAATGGAACACCATTCCAATATCGTTCCTTGGCAAATGCTTTGTGAAGAGAAGGGCTGTGTTCTACGAGTGGTTCCGATCAACGACCAGGGAGAATTGATATGGGAAGAATTTGAGAAATTACTCGGCCCCAAAACAAAATTCATTTCGATGGTATACATTTCTAACTCGCTAGGAACGATCAATCCTATCAAAAAAATCATTCAAGCAGCCCATGCTCGAAACATTCCTGTGCTCATAGATGCTGCACAAGCCATCAGCCATCGAAAAATTGATGTGCAAGAATTGGACTGTGATTTTCTCGTTTTCTCCAGCCATAAAATGTTTGGTCCGACGGGAGTTGGCATTCTCTATGGAAAAGAAAAATGGCTTGATGCTATGCCGCCTTATCAGGGCGGAGGGGATATGATTGCTTCCGTGAGCTTTGAAAAAACGACCTATAACGTCTTGCCTTACAAATTTGAAGCTGGGACTCCCAATGTGGCAGATGTGATTGCTTTGAAAGCAGCCATTGAATATATTGAAAATTTAGGGCTTGAAAACATTGCCACTCAAGAGAAAGAACTCTTAGATTACGCAACTCAGCGGCTTCAGGAGATTCCCGGATTGCGCATCATTGGAACCGCAAAAGAAAAAACTTCCATTATTTCGTTTATTTTGCCGGATGCTCATGCGCACGACGTCGGCACGATCATTGATCAGGAAGGTGTGGCCATTCGCACCGGACATCACTGCACGCAACCGGTCATGAAAAGATTCAATGTTCCGGCAACTTGCCGAGCATCCATAACGGTTTATAATACGCAAGAGGAAGTGGACCGCCTCGTTCAAGCGCTTCATAAAGTGAAGGAGATTTTCAGGAATTGATGGTCTTAAATCTCTAAGCAGAATATCGCGCCATCAATCAAAATTACAGAATATGGAAAACTTAAATGAACTTTATCAGGAAGTCATTCTCGATCACAACAAGAACCCACGCAATTTTCGGCAAATTGAGCACCCAACACACACCGCCGAAGGATATAACCCCGTTTGCGGGGATCATTTGAATATTTATTTAATCGTCGATGAAAATCAAAAAATCCAAGATGTGGCATTCAAAGGCGATGGCTGTGCGATTTCCAAAGCCTCAGCTTCCTTGATGACGACGAGTCTGAAAGGGAAATCCGTTGACGAAGCCAAAATCATTTTTGAAGAATTTCACCGTCTCATTTTAGGAAAACTCAAGCCCGATCAAGAGCCTCATCATTTAGGAAAACTGGCGATCTTTTCGGGAATCTGGCATTATCCTTCACGCGTCAAATGTGCGAGTCTTGCCTGGCACACAATGACAGGCGCATTGAATAAAGAACAGAAAATTTCGACGGAATAAAAGATAATGCACC
>JANLHA010000336.1 GCA_024653845.1 Candidatus Omnitrophota bacterium
AAGAATACGACTATGAAATGCAAATTGAAGATTTCCAAGTCCAGACCAATAAAGGAATTCTGGTTTATGGCGACGAAGCCGGATACGGGTTCAATTTAGCGCCGAGAACAAATTTCAAGAATATTGCCGTTGCGCGACTCGAGCTGCCTAATGGAGAGTTGGGACCAACGCAATTTTTTGCTCATGGCAAGGCTGGAGAGGCAGAGATTAACTCGCCTTTTCGTAAGATTCTTGAGCAAAACATTACGGCTTCGGAGAAAGAGTTGTTAGCGGGTCTTAAATCTTCAGGAGTGGAAAAATTGGCGGACGCGTTAGCTGCGAAGAAAAAAGAAGAGGCTGAAACAGAAGGTGGAGCTGCTAAATCTAAAGGTGGTAAAACGGTACAGCTTTTGCAAAGAGAGACCCATGAAGGATTGTTATCCCTTGTTGCTGGCATTGATAATATCAAACAAGATCTTGGAAAAGAAAGCGATCCATTTCACACTGCCTTTATCCCAATTTGGAAGCTCCAATCCGGTGATGCGAAAGAGACCAAGCGTCCCCGCCGAGAATTCTTTAGTCCTAATGATACGAAAAATCCGATTTATACCGCTGAGTTTAAAGTGGATGAAAATTATGCAGCCCGCGACTGGAATCCCGACGAGCATAGCCTTGTGAAGTCCGACCTGACCAACGAAGAAGACGCCATGCAAAATAAAGGGGGAAGCTCGTTGAGTTTTGACAAAGATGGCATCTTGCGTTTTGATGTCAAGGGGGGCCATGCCACAGGCGACTTGGTGTTGTATGCCGCAGATGGCCATGAAATCATTCCGAGTTTTTGGGTGGATCCGGGGTTGTCGCAATCGTATGATTCCGACGGAAAAAAGAAATATCATGCGTTCCGCAAGGCGATCAAAGATGCTGTTGATGCGATGAACGGAAAGAAAAACAAGAATTATGAAAACGTCGCCGTGCTTCTTGATCCAGAGAATAAGCCGATTGGAGAAACCGAGGCCGGGGGCAATAAAATGTTTTTGATTGATCAGGGCCAGGTCGACCAAAAAGCTTCTGTTGCTGTTTTGGGTGGTAAAAAAATTGTGACCCGTGAATCTGAGGGCCAAGGCCGATTGTCATTTTATGCGAATCCGTTGACCGAAGGAGCTTGGGGCGGGAATCTTTATCCGGACACCTATGCCAAATCGCGATTCACATTGCAGCCTTCGAAGGATAAAAAAGGCGGGTTTGATATGGTTTTGAAAGATGGTGTGAAAGCTAAGATCACCAAAGGCGCCTTGATGACGATCGACGGGCAGGTGAGCGTTGAGGATGCGTCATTGTTTAGCGTGGTTGAGATCCGCAGAGTTTCGATCACTCAGCGCGAGCCTATTATGAACGAGGTCGGAGAAGTTATTGTCGATACCGCGAAGCCCAAAAAATCGATCCAGACAGAAATTCGAGAACAAGGGGTTTTTGAGAGTGGGATTGCAAAATATTCTACAGAAATTTATACGCCCGGTGAGATGGATCAAATTTTGGAAACTCGTAAAACAGGTAAAAGAACAATTTCTCCGACGCTCTACGGTCTTTGGGAAGCCAGTAAAGATTATACGGATCCTCAAAAGATGGGAGATGATGTCAAAGCCAAAATTTCTGTGGATCGAACCGCGACCTTGGCTGGGGCTGGTAAAGGGGAAGTGGATGTTGTTGTTGAAAAGGGAACAGGTCCACGATTGGCCGATATGCGCGTCAGACCGACCGGAACCGGTGTTGAGGTGAGAGATGAGAGAGATCACTTCTGGTCATTTGTTCCGCCGGAGCTTCGGGGATCTTCTTCTGATGATCCAGCGGAACAAATGAAGCAGGCGAAGCAATTTGTCGCAGGTTTGGTGAAAGGCGGAGAGGCTGTTGCGTCATCGGCGCGTAAGATGAGTCAAGCTCTGGTAGCGTCTTTGGGTGGCGAGGGCGGTGATAATAATGAAGAAGAAGTGGGTCTTTTGGCCCAAGGTGCAGATCCGCAAAAAGAGGTGGGAACCAAGGGTGAACCCTTAACCAATAGTGGATGGGTCCGTGGAGACAAAATAGAGCAAGAAGGCGGAAGAACATTGGTTGCGGGAGGAGATCTCGTTTTCGATTTCGGTGCCATGGGTCCTGATGGCAAAAAAGTTTATACCACAACCCTTCATCCTCAACTTTTGATTCCTGGAAGCACATATGATTTGCATCCAAGTGCGGAGGATAAAGGAATTCCTCGGCGAGTTTTGATCGAAGATCCTAAAACTGGCACCATCATGTATGGACTTCAGCGGATTTATCGAGATACAACGGACACTTCTTTTCAAATCGCTCAAGACCTTTACGGGATTCGCTCATTAGAAATTGAACAAGATCCATTAGCGAAGGCTGAATGGGTTAATGCGGTCGCCGATGCTCTGACTCCGGACACGGAATATATGCCCAGGGGTATTTATATCGATGAGCAAGGTCAGCCAAGGCCATTTGGTTCAGAGGGTTTTGGAATGGACGTGACGAGTTATCAAAATATCGGGGCTGAGTTTGAAAATTTTGAAAATGAGGGTCAGGCCGATGCTCTTGTAGATCGAAGCTTATTATCTACAAACGAAGCGATGACGGTCGAGCGATTGCTTGGCGAAATGGAAATAAGAGATTATAAGGGAGTCGTAGAGCGAGTGGCCAAATATCTTAGTGAGTATGCTGCAGAGAAAGGAGAAATTAGATCCAAGCGAGGCCCCACTTCGCAGGGCGAGCATGATCGACTTGTAGAGCTAAGGAACCAGGGAGTTCCGTATAGAGAGGCGATGGCCATCATTGCAGAAGAAGAGGCCAGCGAAGTTTCTCTTGTTGATCTTATTCCCGAAGGATTAAGCCAGGGAAGAAAAGATGCCTTGAGGAAAATTTTTACAGAATTGGAAAATGATGAAAATTTTGAAGATGGTATTAAAAAAGCTCATGGCCTCACTTCTACTAGAAATTATTGGAAAGAAATTGACCCCACGGTGCTTTGACACCCTGTTTGGCAAAAATTAACCCTGGAGCAACGCGTTGCTTTGGCGTCAGCCGTCCGAGGAGAAATTGCCGAGGGGCTTGAGAAAGTTTTCATTGCCAATGGGGTTCGACAGGTTGACGTTCCGGTTTTGGATGACAAAGGTCAACCCACAGGAAGAACAGAAAAGGGCTATTATCCTTTAGAAGCGCTCAACGCGGCCGGCATCACGCAAACCGTTACCTCAGGCGATTTGCAAATTTCTGCTTCTGGAGCCATTGAATTCACTTCAGAAAATTGGGATTGGACCGCTGAGCAAAAGACAAGTTCTGATGAAGGCGGACGATTACCTTTTGGCGGCGAGGCTTCGTTGGAGAGCCAAACGCCTGCAGGACTTTATACTTATGCGGAAGGAAGTTTAGAGCCTTCCATCAAGGGGCAGCAATTTGATATCCGATTGAACTCAGGAGCTTTCCGTGCCCCCGCCACCATTTCGTTCCTTAAAG
>JANLHA010000035.1 GCA_024653845.1 Candidatus Omnitrophota bacterium
GCTTTCTTAAATGAGGATCATTGGTTCTGAAATCCTCTATATCCGTCCAATGCCGGTTATGAGTAGCGTATTTTTCTAACATAACGCTATAATTATAAGATATTTACACATATTCGTCAAGTTTGAAGATTAATGATTCGTCAAACCATCATCCCTGTCTTATTCTTCAGCACCCACAAAATCGGCTTGACAGGATGATGCCAAATCGCCGGGGCGGCACTGCCGATCATCCAGCAGTTTTTAGGACATGTTTTGACCATATTTCGGACTTCAGCCGCACGCCTCTGTGGGAAATGACTCCGGGGTCAACATACGGGCGGCGGGTGATGACCGTGACGTCACAGCCCAGACGGACCAGAGAAGGATACAAGTTTTCGCAGTGCGCTTCCACCCCGCCCTGGACGCTGGGGAACCCCCGGGCGCCGGGGACGATGAGCTTCACAACAATTCTTCCCCAAAAAGCATGCCCCGCGCCTGCGGATCAAATTCATAGTAGAGATCCCGGACGAATCGGGCAATCAGTTCTTTCCCTCTCTTGAGACCTTCATCGGAATACGCCGCGCCTTCCGTATAATCTATTCTGACCAAGAACCCGGTTTTAGACTGTTTCAGGAGCCCGGATAACATTTGATCCACCTTAATCCAGAACGTCTTGTGATATTGTTTCTTATCAATCACCAGCCAATACGCCACCAGCTTGTCATGTTCCTCAACGGAGCCCTTCATCCCCTTGATAAAAAGCAGCCTGGCCTTGAGAACTTTACCCTTCGACAACTCAATCTCCAGAGGCTCGAAGAAATCCACCTCATTGCCTCCGGACCGATGGCAGTTTTCCGGAAAATGAAAGCTGAAATTCTTGCGCATGTCGCTGCTGTATTCCAGGATGAAATCGACACCCTCCCGGCTGCGCTGATAATATCTCCTGACCAGAAGCTCATTGATCGACTGCCACTTGTCCTTGTAATCCGACATGTCATACGAAACGCTTTTCCACAGAGGCAGATAGGAAGGGAATTCCCGCGGGATCATCTGTTCCAGGCGGATCTTCTCTCCGGGCGCCGTTTTTTCAACAGGATTCAACTGCACGACGGCAAAAGCGCCGAGCATTGCGATGATGATAAGTGTATCGCGGATTATTGATTTTGTTATTTGCATAGTAATAAGTTTTGCCTGCGGGGGATAGTCTCACGCCCCTCGTCTCACGTCTTACGTTCCCTGCACACCACTCCCGTCAACCCCATCAAACACAAAACCGCGATCAAAAACAACACCATCCCGGAAAATTCATGGAAAAAGCCTTCAGCCTTTTGCGCGCCCCATTTGTAGGCAATCAACCCCGTCAGGCAGATCCGGAAGATATTCGCGAAGATCGCGATCGGCACGACGGAAATGAAGATCACCCATTTTTTCATATTCGACGTATCCTGGAAATACACATACACCGCGCCCAGCGCCAACAAAGTTACAATGGATCTAAACCCACTGCAGGCATCCGCAATAAACAGTTCATGTCCCCCCACCTTTAATATGACGCCATAAAGTTCCACGGGCATATGAAATAAAGACAAAACCCAATGACTGCCGACAGAAGCGATCTTTTTTAAAGGAAAGGTTAGGGAATCAATGACGAGACCAGGCGGGGGAATAAGGAAAATGAGATACGCTAATGGGAACAAAAGGTGTTTAAAGGATTCTTTAGTCAATCTCAGCCTAAAAATCCCCCACATCATCAGAACAAACGACGCGGCTTCCAGGAACATAAATTCATTCAACACTGAAAACAAATAAGCCAGAATCCCGAGAATAAAGATCAAACTTCCGGATAAATTAGCACCCTGTGCTTTAACTAAGGCTTTGCGCTTCGACCATATTAGAAAAAGCGAAATGGGCAGAATAAAATAGGCATGGGTGTAATCAGCGCTTTTCCAGCCATAGATCATAAGCCGGTAAAATGTCGCTGAAAACATCGTCACAAGTGCAATACCTATGAGGACATCCAAAAGCCTGAATTTATTTCTTTCATTCATCAAATATTACCCTTTTGCTTCAATATTTTCACAATCCGCTGGGCTGTCTTGCCATCCCAATATTTCGGAATGACGCTTTTCTTTAGCCGGCCGTTCAAGATCCCGTTCATTCCCTTTTATGAGGATGCCAAGGA
>JANLHA010000347.1 GCA_024653845.1 Candidatus Omnitrophota bacterium
AGTGAGGATTTGAAATTGAATCCTTGGAAGTTGCTTTATAAGCCCAAGAAAGAGAAGGCTGTAGAAAAGCTTTCTGTTCGGTAGGGTTGAGAATGAAGAAGATCCTTGGGTTTGTTTTTATTCTTTTTCTCTTGGCCGTTGGTATTGTGGTCTTCCGTGATCCTTTTCTGAAGTTTTTCATCCGTCAAGCGGTGCGCACAGCGACGGGTGTCCCTCTCCACATCGAATCTTTAAAGACCGATCTTAAAAATTCTTCAATTCTCATTCAAGGCCTCACCTTGATGAATTCTCCCGCATATCCGTCGGGAGAAATGATTCGTGTCCCCGAAGTGTATGTGGATTACGAATTCCCCACCTCTTCGCAAAAAGGGCTTCATTTTAAAGAACTTCGTCTGGATGTTTCTGAGATTGTTGTCATCCGAAATAGAGAAGGCGAAATCAATCTGAATCATCTCAAACCTAAGATGATTCGTGATCGAGAAAAGCAGGCTGCTGCTGAGCATACGCCGCGCAGAAATTTGGTCATGGCCATTGATCTTCTAGATTTGAAGGTTGATCGAGTGATTCTCAAGGATGATCGATCTAGGTCAGAGCCAACGATACGAGAATTTGATGTGAGAATTCATGAGCGTTTTGAAAACGTTTCCAGTCTTCAGGACGTGCTTCGCCTCGTGATTTTCAAAGCCCTCTCCAAAACCACCATTAACGACTTGATTGATTTTGATCTTGAAGTCTGGGCTGTTGCGGGAGTCTTGGGAACAGCTCGAAAAATCACCGAAGGAACCGTTGGTGTGGCCGCAGATATCCTCAAAAACACGACCCAGGGTATCAAAGACGTGATCGCCGCGCCTTTTGGTCAATAGCCTTCGTTCCTTGATTGCGCCTCGCATCTCATCCAAATGCAAGAGTCCTCAAGTTGTTGTATATCATCAACTTGCAGTCTAACTACTCCTGCCCTTGTAAAGGGGAAAAGGTGTGTTATCCTTTAATCAGAGGTGAAATGGACTTAAAACAAGCGTTGATGAGGAAGGAGTTGGAGTCAGGCCTGTAGGCAGACGATCAACTTAAATTTCGAAAATCTCGAATCCAGATCGCGGCACAGGCTCGCATCTGGATTTTTTGTTGAAGGAAATGATAAGAAAGGAGGGGATAAAAAAATGAATACCATTGATACACTCATTCTCGTTCCATTTAAGGAACTGATCAGTTTGGTGATGAGTTGGATCCCCACCTTGGTAAGCGTGTTTATTGTTTTTGTGGTGGGACTTTTAATCGCGCGCATCGTGCATGATGTGCTTCTGCGCGTTTTGAAAGAAATCAAAATTGACAAATTGTCAGACAAGATCACCTTGTCCCGATTCATTCACCATGGCGGTATCAAAATGCAATTCAGCGAACTGGTCAGCGCTGTCATTTATTGGATCCTGATCTTAATCTTCTTGGTCATCACTGCGATGGCCGTCGGAGTTTATAGTGGATCCGCCATCGTCACCGCATTTCTGGGATATGTTTCCCACGTGATCACCGCGGTGTTGATGTTGGTTTTGGGGTTGGTTATTGCTCATGTGATTTCGACCATGATTCATTTTGTGGTTTCTCATATGGGCGTTTCCCATCCTGATGTGTATATGAAGGTGAGTCGATGGGCCATTATCCTGTATGCGATTAAGATGGTCCTTGAGGAGCTCGGTTATGGGGTTCTCTTTGTCCCGCCACTTCTCTACATCTGGTTTACAGGGTTGATCCTCGCTCTGGCATTAGCATATGGCTTGGGCGGACGCGATTCTGCAGCCCATCATCTCAGCAGCAAGGCGAAGAAGTAAGTTTGACCCTGATCTTAAAGGTCAGGGGGTAGCAAAAAGGGTCCTTTTGACGTGGGAAAAGGGCCCTTTTCTATTTGCAGGAGGCCCTTGATACTATATAAGTTATATGTTATTTTTTAACCAAGGATCTGAACCAAAGGCCAATTTGATTTA
>JANLHA010000350.1 GCA_024653845.1 Candidatus Omnitrophota bacterium
GTCCTATTGAAACGAAAGCTGGAAGTGTTCATTTTCCGGAAGACACAAACAATTATTTCGCACACACACGAATCGAAGATATGGACGATGGGGAAACCCGTCGTGTGATTGAGGTGCAGTCCGATTTGTTTCAACGTGGACGATTAGAGGATGAAGCTAAACCAAAAGGCGCACGAGATTATCTCTATGAGACTGAAAAAATGCCTCTATCAGAAGAGGATATTCAGGCTCGAATGAAAGAAATGCGTGAAAGCGGTGGATACAACGAAGCCAGAATAAAAGCCGCCGAAGATTCACATCGCGAAGCATTAAAACTTTTTGGAGACGAAGCTCGACAACTACAAAAAGGCATAAAGAAACTCGAACAATACTCTCAAACATGGTGGCAACGCGTTATCCGTGAAGAATTACGAAAAGCGGCGGTGGATGGGAAGAATGTTTTGTTGTTTCCTACTGGAGAAACAGCAATGAAAGTTGAAAAATTGGGTGTTGCCCCTGATGCTTGGGTTTCTAAATCAATGGAAAGACACTTAACAGATGCTGATGGTGTTAAATTTTCATCTTTCAACACTCCACTTGAAAACATAAAAGATAATTTATTTGTAGGAATGGAGGTAAACAACCGTACCACGCAGTCGGATTGGGTGGTCACAGAAGTTATTGGTGATGGAAAATTCAAAGCTGTCAAAAAAACAGTGTGGGATGATTACCAAAAATTGTCTTCCGATGTAGCAGGATTGAATGAATTTCAAAAAGCATTTGGGCAAAAAGAAAAGACAGCGGAAGAAATGAAAGCTGATTTATTAAACGAATCAGAGACTTTTGATATCTCCGGAAAGATTGATACCAAAAACCCAATCTACAAATTCTACGAAAGCGACGTTGGCATGTACCTGAACCGTTTGCGTAAAGGAAACATCGAAGCGTACACCGATCCGCAAGGCGTGACATGGCTCAAAACTGCCGTGACGCAAGAAGACTTAGCTCCTGTCCTTGCTTATCAGAAAGCCGAGCAGATTCCGGAAGAAGACTATCAAGCATGGCTCGAAGCGGGTGGAATTTCAGATCCAGAATCCAATCTTGCCGCACAAGAGACGGTCGCCGCGTATCAAATTGAAAACGCAAAACATGAAATGGGACGTATTTCGCCCGGACTGGCGGCAGACCTTGATTACAGACGAGCGCAGGCCGCTGAAACCTTCCTACAAGCCGATTTAGACGAACAAGCAAACAAAGCGATGGCTATCGAACAACTCGCGTCAGACATCGAATTTAGCGATCCTACGATGAATGATAACTATGATCGGTTCGCTAAAGAAACCAGACGAAAGCCATGGATGCTGGGATCAGAAACAGACGTAATCACCAAAAAACTTTCTCTCCCGCATCTTTTTGAGAATGAATCAGGACTTTACGATGATGATGTTCTGGAACAATTCAAGTCCCGTTTTGGATTTGAAAAGGATTTAGTTGATATTGCAAAAAAGAAAACCGCGACTGAATTACGAATTATTGCAAAAAAAGCGGCGGAAAAATATGTCAGAGATTCTTCGGTCAAGCGATCCGAACGGATTAAGACGACAATCAAACGAATCAACTCACAACCAAAAACAACCATCACGGTGGATGAGATGAAGACTTTACAGGCAAGATTGCAGGCAATGGCTTCTGGATCAAAGACTGGATTTGTGGAAGGTAAACGCCTGATGAAAGATGAATTGATGACAAAATGGCGACAATCCGAAACAGATCGTTTGGAAGTAGTAAACCAGCTTGCGGACTACATGTCGGAATACTTGCCAACACAACAACGTGGACGTTTTGTGCGCGCGATCGGAAAGATAAAAGATTTGAAGGGTGCATTAAAGCTCATGGATCAGATTGATCGTATTCAGGAAACTGGTGAAAAAAAGGTGGCGGTTGAGGAACTGAAAAAGGAAATCAAACGATTTAAAAAAGGAAATCCAAACATTTCTTTGGATTATGTTAAGCGTATTCAGGAGATTCTTTCATCTTACGATGGAGCAAAGCCAACCGAGGACACGTTGCGTAAACTGAATGCAATGTCTTCTTTTCTCGATGCAAATCCGGATGCGTTCATCACAAAAGAGATGGCAACGAAATTAAGACGTTTGACGAAAACACCTCTTGCGGAAATGACCACATCACAAATTGAAGAAGTAACTTCGACTGTAAAAGAACTGGCACGTTTGGGACAACTCAAACAAAATCTAAAAAATGTTTATGAAGAACGAGAATGGCAATCAAACATTGATGCACTCATAAAATCAACAAC
>JANLHA010000351.1 GCA_024653845.1 Candidatus Omnitrophota bacterium
CTGAAAGAACAAGGCTGTCGAGATCCAGATACCCTTCAATTTCTTCAACAGCGAGTGTCGAAAGACCCGCCTGAACACGCCCCAAAATAGGAACGGAAAAAAGAGCCTCGCGGATCAATTCAATTGCACGAGACTTGTGCGGGCTGGTTCGGATATAACCCTTTTTTACCAAAGCGCGCAAATAATCGCGCACCGTTCCCGTTGAGGTGAACCGGAAATGCGCTGCAATTTCACGGATCGTCGGCGGAAGTTGGGTTGATTTTATCTTCTCATAAATGAATTTGAGAACATCTTTTTGCTTTGGGGTTAGGGGAGATTTTTTAGTCATGAACACATGATGCCACACATAAGGGTGGCTAGTCAAGAAATTTTATTTTTTCTTTTGCGACTGACCATCCAACGCCATCATCACAATTTTACGAATCAACTGCGGATAAGAAATGCCGACCTTCTCAGCAGATTGAGAAAGTTCGTCGATTTGAGCCAGGCAAGGGTTAGCGTTGGGCTCGATGATATAAACCTGCCCCGTCGGAGTGAGGCGAATATCAAAACGAACATAGCTTTTCAATTCAAGGGCTCGATAAGCGCGCTTACAAACATCAACGATGTGCTCGTCCACCCCATCCGGGAGCTTAGTGGCAAACATGCTTTTGATCCCCCACCGGTCGCGATAATTGTCGTCCCATTTGGCCTTGTATGTCGCGATTCGCGGTTCATCCTCGGACATTTCACCGAATTTCATCTCCCGTGCCGGCAAAACGGTCAGACGATTGCTTCCTAAGACACTCACATAAAGTTCTCGTCCGTCAATGTATTCTTCGGCGATCGCGTCCATGTTCATATTTTCGTGGATGAATTTGATTCGCTCAACAAAAGCCTGATCGCTGTCGACGACCGAGGCCTGAGAAATCCCGCGAGAAGCCTCTTCACACAAAGGCTTGATCACCGCCGGGAGCTTGATGGTTTGAGGGCGTCGGACTTTATGCCGACGGTAAAATGTTTGGAATCGAGGAACTCGCAAGCGATGAAAACGTAAAATCTTTTTACAGATCGCCTTGTTATTGCAAAGAAAGAGTTCTTCGGACGAGGCGCCGGTATAAGGCACACCCAAAAGCTCTAAAAGCGCGCCCACATGATGTTCCAACCGACTATTGTCTTTAAAAACTTCCACCATGTTAAAAATCACGTCGGGTTGAAAATCTCGGACCTCTTCAAGCAGCGGTTCAATACGATCAAAAAGCCCCAGAAGTCGGACCTCATATCCATTGGCCTGCAACGCGCGGTAAACATCATTCTCGGTATACATATTTTCCTTGTCGGAAAACTCTTCCTTAAAATCATATCCACGCAAAACCGCGTAAGGCGTATTAAAAATCTGCAGAACCTTGAGACGTTTTTTCATCAGAGCCTCTTCCTCTCTCCTCGATACCAACCGGTATAAAGGTAGTTCATGACAAGGGTCGTCAAATAAGATGAAACGCGCAAGACCAAGACGGATTCTTCTTCCGCGGCAAAGAGTTTCAGCTGTTGGCCGCGCTTACTCATCGTTTTAAAAAGGTCATTGATAACATACTTGCGCTCGCCGGTCCAGCGAGAGATATCCTCGACGAGCCGTTTTTGGTATTTGCGAAAGATTTCTCGCGCGGCAACTTTGTTGGGCACCGGATCAGAAACGGTGAGTGGGAAAATCTTCTTCAAAGCAGCATCATAAAAGTCTGGGAACTCTTCGACATGAAATCGGCGTCGTTTTTTATAAAAATTCTCGAGAGTAATCGTCATCTTCTTAAAGTGCCAAAGTTTTTTCCCGGTTTTGATCAAAGGATCTTTACCACGGATCTCGCCCATGAGCCCATCTACAAATTTCAATTTATCCAATGCTTTCCATCCCTGATATTTTTCTTGCCATTGGCTGTCAGGCGTTAACCAAACGGCAAACGTTTCGACAAAATCCTCGTCGGGATGATATTGGGCATAAAACCCTCGTAAATGACGAACATAATTTTTACTGTAAGGACGATAGCGACAGGTATCCGCATATTCTTCCGACGACAAACCAAAGATTTTCTGCCATTTCCTGAGCTTATTCAAGCGATAGGCGTAACACAGGGCGTGCCCCATTTCATGTCGCAAAAGCTTCATGCACCACTCTTTGGTTCCGCCTTCCGCCTCCAACATCATC
>JANLHA010000352.1 GCA_024653845.1 Candidatus Omnitrophota bacterium
CACATATTCATCTTTGCTGATGTCATATCCGATGCTTCCTTTTTCTGTTTTTAAACGTTCGACAATGACCGAACCTTCCAATCCGGCATTGTAAGCCAATTGGCGGACAGGTTCTTCCAAAGCTCGTCGGATGATCATGATCCCGGTTTTTTCATCACCTTTAAGTTTGAGGTCATCCAATGCTGAGATGGCTCGCAAAAGGGCAACTCCACCACCAGGAACGATTCCTTCTTCAACGGCAGCGCGGGTGGCATGAAGAGCATCCTCAACGCGGGCTTTCTTTTCTTTCATTTCGGTTTCGGTTGCAGCACCAACATTGATAATTGCAACGCCACCGGAAAGTTTGGCTAATCGTTCTTGCAACTTTTCTTTATCGTAGCTCGAATCGGTCGACTCAATCTGATTCTTGATTTGAGAAATTCGGCCTTCGATGTCGGCGGTCTTTCCAGCACCTTCGACGATCGTGGTGTTATCTTTAGTGATCTTCACTTTTTTAGCGCGTCCCAACTCTTTCAATTCGAGATTTTCAATTTTGAGTCCGAGATCTTCTGTAACGGCTTTTCCACCGGTCAACACGGCAATGTCTTCCAACATCGATTTACGACGATCACCGTATCCCGGAGCCTTCACCGCAGCGCAAGTGAACGTTCCGCGAATCTTGTTGACCACGAGAGTAGCCAACGCTTCGCCTTCAACTTCTTCAGAGATGATCACCAACGGTTTTCCACTCTGAGCGACCTTCTCTAATAAAGGAAGGATCTCTTTGATACTGGCGATTTTCTTTTCATAAAGAAGAATATATGGACTCTCCAACTCGCATTCCATCTTTTGCATATCGGTTGCGAAATAAGGAGAAAGGTATCCTTGATCAAATTGCATCCCTTCGACGATTTTCAACTCCGTCGAAAGAGATTTGCCTTCTTCGACGGTGATGACACCATCTTTACCGACAGTTTCAATCGCTTCGGCAATGATCTTTCCAATCGATTTATCACCATTGGCAGAAATCGTCGCGACTTGCTCGACTTCTTTGGTGTTTTTGTTGTCAATTTTCTTAGAAATTTTCTTCAATTCCGCAATGACGGCTTCCACCGCGAAATCAATGCCTCGTTTGAGGGCCATGGGATTGGCTCCGGCGGTGACGTTCTTCAAACCTTCGCGATAAATCGCTTCGGCCAAAACGGTCGCTGTCGTGGTTCCGTCGCCAGCGTTATCAGAAGTTTTCTCAGCAACTTCTTTAACCATCTGAGCACCCATGTTTTCAAAAGGATCTTCCAATTCAACTTCTTTGGCGACCGTGACACCGTCTTTGGTGATCGTCGGCGAACCAAATTTTTTATCCAAAACAACATTGCGTCCCTTAGGACCCAACGTGACTTTCACAGCCTTGGCGAGTTTTTCAATCCCCACCAAGACGGATCGTCGTGCTTCTTCTCCGTAGATTAATTTCTTGGCCATCTTTCAAACCTCCGTTACTAAAAGTTGTTAATTTTTTAATCACTTCACAATTGCGAGGATTTCGCTTTCGTTCATAATCAAAAGTTCGTCGCCATCTTTGGTCTTGATTTCAGCGCCGCTATATTTTCCATATAATACGCGATCACCAGCTTTGACTTCCGGAGCTTGCACATGTCCGTTGTCCAAAACTTTTCCCTTGCCAACGGCCACCACTTCGCCTTCTTGAGGTTTTTCTTTCGCCGTGTCAGGCAAAACAATCCCCCCTCTGGTTTTTTCTTCAGCCTTGAGAGGCTTGACAATGACTCGATCTGCTAATGGTTGTAACTTCATCTTCCCTTCTCCTTTCGTATTTCTTAGCACTCGTTTAATTTAAGTGCTAAATTCCTGACAAAAAAAGATGAACCCCTTACTTCAGTTCATTTCAAATTCTTCATCATTAAAATCTTTACTTCTGAGATGCATTTTAAAATCTCTTTAGAAAATGTCAACAAAAATTTTGACAAGTCCTATGAATAACGAAAAGGATACCCTTAAATACTTATAAGATGATTAAGTTTTCGATCACTCTCCTTTTTTTGACCAACTCTTCCAGGAGGGGCTGCTCTTCTTGGCTTAGCTGCACATCCACACGGCTGACCCTACAGATATCTATAAACGCTGCTCGAAACTGTTCAGAAGTAATAGGGATATTTTTTACAAATTCTTTATGGTCGCGCTTTCGGCGATACTCCGGCAAATCGAAAGGAACTTTGAGGTATTTTTCAATGCTCGGCAGAAAGAAATCATAAAGAATGGTGCCATGATGAAGAATGTATTTACGGCCACGACGCTGAGCGTTTCCAGAGAATTTTTTCTCCCCCTCCAAAAGAACCAAATCCGAAATCGGACGAAATGCCGCCTTGATCCCCAAACAGTCCACGACTTGAATAATTTTATTTAAAATGATTTCATAGGATTTATGAAGATTTTCCAGTGCAGGCGTCTTTTCTTTGGAAAGAACAAAAGTGTAATTCAAACATCCCTTACCTTGCAAGACCGTGCCACCGCCCGAAGATCTTCGCAAAACAGGAACACCATCACGCACAATTTGATCAATGAACAGATCTTCTTCCACTTTTCGAATGCGTCCAAGAACAATGAAAGGATGAGGAGATTCCCATATGCGCAAAACCTCTCCACTCTTTCCCTGTTCCGCTTGTTCTAGAAGAAGGTCATCATAAAGGAGATTGTGTTGGGGATGAAGAAAAGAAATATCTTTGAGAATCATTAGATGATCCTAGACGAGGCTTTGAATAAGATGAGATTTTTTTGCAGAAGCAGACGCCTTAGAATTCTGCAAAAAATAATTGGTATCCAAGTCTCTGGCGGCGCGGACTTCGTCGGGACGACTGATGGGCATCGTCTGTGGGCATTTGGAAAACATTTCTGGGTTTTCCTGGCTAAGGCGGTCAACCTGAATCATGACATCGATGAATTGATCCATGGCCTTCTTCGATTCGGTTTCGGTGGGTTCAATCATCAACGCTTCTTTGACGGTCAAAGGGAAATAAATGGTCGGAGGATGAATTCCCTGATCAATCAAATATTTCGCAATGTCAAGAGCATGAACACCACGAGCGGCCTGGCGAGAAGCGGAAAGCACACATTCATGCATGCAGACACGATCATAAGGCAATTCATAAAGTTCTTTGAGGCGATGCATCATGTAATTGGCATTCAAAACCGCATGATTTGTCGTCTGAACCAACCCCTCTTTTCCCAACATCAAAATATAAGCATATGCACGCAAAAGGATTCCAAAATTTCCATAGAAGGATGCGACATATCCTATCGAATGAGGATAATTGTAGTCGAGACCAAAAGCGCCATCAGACTTTTTAACAACTCGAGAAATAGGCAGATATGGAATCAAATTTTTTCTTACTCCAACGGGACCTGCACCCGGACCACCTCCTCCATGCGGAGTTGTGAACGTTTTATGCGTATTGATGTGCATCACATCAAACCCAACGTCTCCTGGACGGCAGCGCCCCAAAACGGCATTCAAGTTGGCTCCGTCGTAATACATGAGACCATCAACATCATGGATCATCTGAGCAATTTTATCGATTTCTGTCTCGAAAATTCCGACGGTATTGGGGCATGTCATCATCAAACCCGCCACATCGCCATTGATCTTGGATTTAAGTTGATTCAAATCCATCAATCCCTGAGGTGTGCTGGGGATGGAAATTGTTTCATATCCGGCGATGGCGGCTGTTGCCGGATTGGTTCCATGAGCCGAATCAGGAACAATGATATATTTTTTCTTATTTCCTTTGGCCTGATGATAGGCTGCAATCATCATGACCCCGGTCAGCTCACCGTGGGCTCCCGCCAAAGGCTGCATGGTGTAAGCATCCATCCCTGTCATTTCACAAAGAAGCTGCTCCATCTCATAAATCACCTGCAAAGCTCCCTGAACAAGCTGTTCTCCGTCGGGCAACTGGGGCAAAATGGGATGCAAATTTGCAAATGTCGGAAGGCTCGCAAGGCTTTCAGTAAAACGAGGATTGTATTTCATCGTACAGGAACCCAAAGGATAAAATTGGGTATCGATAGAAAAATTGCGCTGAGACAATTTGGTAAAATGTCGAACGACTTCTAACTCACTGACTTCAGGCCATTGGGCATCCACTTTCCGTCGGTATTTGGCTGGGACAGAAGCTGAAATTGGAACATCGGATTTCGGGACCTGGAATCCTTGTCGACCTGGCTGGCTTTCTTCAAAAATGAGTTTCATATTGATAAGACCTCGTCACCCGCTATTACAAACTTCCTTTAGCGCTTGTGCAAAATTCAAAATGTCTTCTTTAGTCCTCTTCTCTGTCACCGCAACGATCATATAATTTTCCATACCCGGATAATATCGTCCTAACGGGAATCCTGCAGCAAAACCTTTTTTCACCATTTCTCCGACGACTTTGGAAGCATCACAAGGAAGGCAAACGGCAAATTCATTGAATGTCGGAGAACTTCGCTTGACCGTGATACCTTTAATCTTCTCTAGAGTTTGGCGAGTGAATTCTGCTTTGTCCAAATTCAGTTGCGCAAGTTGCTTAAGGCCCTCTTTACCCAACAGACTCATAAAAATCACCGCTCGCAATGCGCATAAGGACACATTGGTACAAATATTAGATGTCGCCTTTTCTCGTCGGATGTGTTGTTCGCGCGCCTGCAAAGTATTCACAAAAGATCGTCGACCCTCTGCATCCACTGTCTGCCCCACAATACGACCTGGCATTTTACGAATAAATTCTTTGCGCGTGGCCATAAACCCTAAATACGGCCCGCCAAAATTCAACGGCAACCCTAAACTTTGCCCTTCACCCGTGACAATGTCCACACCCATTTCTCCAGGAGTTTTCAAAATCCCTAGCGAAATGGGATAAACACTTTCAATCACCAAAATGCCTTTTTGATGAGCAGTCTCAATAATGTCACTATGATCATCAATCGCGCCAAAAAAATTAGGATTCTGCAAGATGACAGCTGCAGTTTGATCATTCAAAAGGTCAGCAATTTGTCGACGATCCGCCTGCCCATGGACCACAGGTGTTTCTGCAAACTCAATGTGCAAATTTGAGGTGTAAGAACGCAGCATCTTACGATAAATGGGACTCACCCCTCCGTCCATGATGATCCGGTTTCTTCCCGTGATTCGGATGGCCATCATCGCGGCTTCATAAAGCGCCGTTCCTCCATCATAAAGAGAGGCATTAGCCACTTCCATTCCGGTTAACGTGCACAGGCAACTCTGGAATTGATAAAGAGCCTGAAGAGTTCCCTGCGAACATTCGGGTTGATAAGGCGTGTAAGCTGTAAAAAATTCCCCACGAGAGGCTAAAGCATCAACCGCCGTCGGAATATAGTGATCGTAATACCCTGCGCCAATAAAAAGCTTCAAATCCGAAGCGTTCTTTTTGCCCAAATCTCGGATAAAGTCCACCACTTCTTGTTCGGACTTCCCGACGGGAAGGTCAAAAGACCGTGGTCGATGTTCGGGCTTGAGATCTCGAAACAAGTCATCAATGCTTTTGGCACCGACGACGCTAAGCATTTCATCGACTTCACTTGAAGTGTTGGCAATGTAAGGATTCATGATGATCGACTTATTGGAGGGATTCCAAATAATTTTGATATTCTTCGGCCGTCATCAATTTGGAATGTTCATCCGGTGAAGACATCTCAACCTTCGCAATCCAGCCCTTATGATAACAACTTTTGTTAATCAATTCTGGGTTCTCTTCCAATTTGGTATTGACTTCAACAATCGTTCCCGACAGCGGACAATAAATGTCGCTTGCGGCCTTGACGGATTCGATGGAAGCAAATTGTTCAAACTGTTCCACCTCTGCCCCGACCTCTGGCAATTCAATAAAGGTCACGTCACCTAATGCTGATTGGGCAAAATCCGTGATCCCAATCGTAGCAATGGAATCTTCAATCGAGACCCACTCATGTTCTTTGGTGTAAAGATAATGATCTAAAACTTCCATATTTTTACTCCTTCAATTTTTTAATGAACCTTGCTTGTACATGGGCCGTGCCTCAATACGAGCGGCAAGTTGCTGCTCCGGGTCGCCAAAAAGAATGCGTTCACCAACGGATCCCCGATCTTTGACTACAAAGCCCATTCCAATTCCACAATTAAAATTGGGAGAAAAACTCCCACTTGTCACATAGCCGATCTCTTTACCTTCCGACGAGTAAAGCCGGTGTCCAGCGCGAGGAGATCGACGATTTTCAGAAACGAATAAAACAATTTTACGATTAACTCCGGCTTCTTTGTGCTTCAACAATGCTTCCTTACCAATAAAATTTTTATTCCAATCAATGAAACGATTTAATCCCGCATCGAGCGGTGAAATGTTTTCCTCAAGTTCATGACCATAAAGGCTATATCCCATTTCCAATCGCAAAAGGTCCCGAACACCCAACCCAGCAGGCTTGGCTCCTCGTTTCAAAATTTCTTTCCACAGCTGTACGGTTTTTTCCCACGGAAAATAAATTTCGTAACCCAATTCACCTGTATATCCCGTACGACTAACAATCACATTCTCACCTAAAACTTCAAATTCATCGAATGTATAATACTGCAATTTTTCAATTCCCGGAACCATCGGAGATAACAATTCCCGTGATAATGGCCCCTGAAGATCCAGCTTGCCAAAACGGTCGGAAAGATTTGCAAATTTAGCTCTTGAATTCAAATGCTTCTGAAATTGTGCCTGATCTTTTTCCATTGTTCCGGCATTAACAAC
>JANLHA010000354.1 GCA_024653845.1 Candidatus Omnitrophota bacterium
AAAATATAATGAATCTATGTTCACGTGCATCCTCTTAGCAGCTGGATTGAGTTCTCGTTTTGGCTCTTCGAAAGCTTTAGTGCCTCTGGATGAAAACGAAACTCTCATCGAACATCTGCAAGACACCCTTATCCAGTCAGTCGTTAATCATGTTGTTGTTGTCCTTGGCGCCAACGCAGATTTGACTCAACCCAAGATCCGCAACCACCCAAAAATCACATTCATCAAAAACAAAAATTATCTTCTCGGCCAAACATCTTCTTTCCAAGCCGGATTAACGATCGCCCCAACGAATACTCAAGGCATCCTTTTACTCCCGATCGATTATCCATTTGTTAAAGTAGAAACCATTAATACGCTGATTAAAAACTTTCAAAATCATCACGCAAGCATCTTAATTCCCACATACAAAAATCATCGAGGGCACCCTCCCATCTTTCATAGCTCATGGCGGGATGCTTTCTACAAACTTGATCCCAGCGAAGGAATTAACAGCCTCATCCATCAAAATGAATCTGAAGTCAAAATTTTTCCATGCAGTGATCCAGGGGTCATTTTGACATTCAACTCACCCCAAGAATGGGAAAAAATTCAAGCACAACGCAAATCTCAATCTTAAGTTACTTATTAAAAGAAATCACTTTTGCAGTAAAGGTTGCTCGCACTCCAGCATTTTTGAAACCTCTGGGAACAATCCTTTTCCATGTTCCACTGACATCCGTTTGAATATCGGTGATGGCGTCGCCTCCTAAAATGGCGGCTTCTCTCTTCATCTTCTCCATCACTTCATCCAACGTTTGTCGACGCTCTGTGTTAACGGTCACGACCCCGACAACTTCGTGGACTTCCGTCACTGTTTCCAGATAAGCAATTTCAGTTGAGGATGTTTTAGGCGGGTGATAATTTGTTGTGGTTTCTTCAGAATTCACATGATAAATGCTACAACCCGAAAGAATAAAAATAAGACCTAACAGAACAATCATTTTCTTGCTCATAGGTTTCTCCTTCCTTATACAGGCTCTCCTTGAGCTTCTTTGTCTTTAAGGGCTTTGATGACTTTTGCGGGCGTGATTGGAAGATCCTTGATTCGCACACCAATGGCATCTTCAACCGCATTCGCAATGGCCGCCGACGTTGGGAGCAATGACGCTTCTCCCATTCCCTTGGCTCCAAAAGGACCTTCCGGATCATTGGTTTCCACCAGGATGGATTCCATCGGAGGAATTCCAATCGAATGAGGTATACGATAATTGGCGAAATTAGGATTCACCACACGACCATTCTTAAATTTCAAATCTTCATAAAACGTGTAACCAATTCCCATAGCCAAAGACCCTTCAATTTGTGCTTCTACCGCTTGAGGATTGATGGCCTTGCCAATGTCATGCGCGTCCCACATCTTGATGATTCGCACGTCTCCCGTCTCAACATTCACTTCCACTTCGGCAATTTGTGCTTCAAATCCATAACTTCCCGAAACATTCCCCTCACCTGTTCTAAAATCAATTGGTGTTGTTTTAGGATTATAGCTTCCTCGCCCAATGATTTGTTTTCCATAATTGAAAGAATAACAAAGTTCAAGGGCCTTATCAAAATTCATCAAAACTGATTTGTCCTTCAGATTAATGACCTCTTCTGCGATGATATCCAAATCGCTGATATCAAGTTTCAATTCTTGAGCCACAATTTCAAGAATTTGCATTTTCGCATCTTTCCCAGCGCGCAAGGCTGCATTTCCCGAAATGAACGTCACTCGACTCGCAAAACTTCCCGTATCAAAAGGCGTGATTTCAGTGTCTCCGGATTTGCATTTGATTCGTTCATATTTGATCCCTAATGATTGAGCCGCAATTTGTGATAACGCGGTATTAGATCCTTGTCCCGTATCCGCCGCTCCCGTAAAAAGATAAACAGAACCGTCTTCTTCAACTTTGACAATAGCCCCCGCGGACTCATGGGACTTGTACATTTTAGACCCCATCACGTCTGCAGCAATCCCAATACCAATTCCTCGACGGAGAATACCTGTTTTATAGTAACCAGCATTCCCTCGTTTATTTTTCCAATCCGCTGCAGTTGCGGCTTTTTCAATGCATTCTTTCAACCCATTGGTGGTGAGATACATTTTATTAACCGTCACCATATTGGACGTGGTGATATTTTTCAAACGAAATTCAATCGGATCCATCCCCAAATCTTTGGCCAGCAGATCCATGTGTGACTCGATGGCAAACCCGGATTGCACACCGCCGAATCCACGCATAGCGCCGCTGATGGGAGTATTTGTATAAACACGATATCCCGAAATTCGAAAATGCTGAATTTTATAAACCATAAAAATTCGCATGATCGCCGCGGCCATGACCGTGGGACCATAACTGCAGTAGGCACCACCATCGGCAATCACTTCACCGGTCATGCCTGTCAAAACGCCATCTTTGGTCACCCCGGATTTGATTTTGTAATGCATCGCGTGTTTCCGTCGAGAAAAAGAAAATTCTTCTTCTCGGTTATAACACATCTTGACTGGCAAACCCCCAGCCTTTTTCGAAAGCAGGCACGCCGCAAAATCCATAGGAAGCATCTCAAGTTTTCCACCAAACCCACCACCGACGGCCAATTTGATGACACGAATATCATTGAGATCCATCTTCAATGTTTTGGCCAACGCCTCGCGGCATTTGAAAGGCGCTTGGCTCGAAGCCCAAAGAGTGATTTTATTAGAGAAGGTTTCCCATTGACCGACACAAACATGAGGTTCCAAAGCGGCCATCGCTGCCGCGGACGCATAAAAATTGTCTTCTCGTACAAGATAAGATTCTTTCAACGCACGATTAGGATTTCCAAAATTAACAGGGAGAATCACACCGATATTGTTGAGCGCATCATGAAGCTGCGGAGCACCAGGCTTCATTGCTTCCAACATGTCTGTTACCGACGGCAAAACTTCATACTGGATATCAATCAACTTTAAAGCTTCTTCGGCCGTTTCTTCATCGACAGCGGCGATTGCACCGATTTCGTCGCCGATATAACGCACCTTCTCACTTTCCAACGGCAACTGGTCAACAGTGTGTGGGAAAAAATACTCGTTAGAACCATATTTGATATTATAAGTGTCTTTGGCGGTGATGATGGCTCTCACACCAGGCAATTTTTCAGCTTTCGAAGTATCGATGCTCATGATGCGGGCATGCGGATGTTCGCTTCGGATCATTTTCCCAACGAGCATATTGGGAAAACTCACATCAAAAACATATTTTGTTTGACCTGTGACAATGCCTCTGCCATCAATGCGAGGGACACTGACACCTACAGGATTAAGGTTGATTCGACTGGAGGAAGAGTTGACACTTACACTCATGACGTTTGGTTCTCTTTTTCTCTTCTTAAAAATTCTTCGTAGGTGATGCCCATCACAATCTTTTCAACATTCGCACCTGCGTGTTTAGAATCGACTTCCTTTCGAACATGCCCCAGTTTCATCACATAACCGGCCTGACGGACCGCATCAAAAATTTTGGGATACCCGCCGCAACGACAAAGATTCCCATCAAGAGCATACTCAATGTCTTCTTGAGTGGGTTCAGGATTTCTTTCAAGCAAGTCTTTAGCCGACATGATCATT
>JANLHA010000356.1 GCA_024653845.1 Candidatus Omnitrophota bacterium
CTGAGCAATCGGATCATAAGCGTTGGGATCAATCTCCACCCATCGGCCCTGATCCTTCATATTCGGCGCTAAAACGGTCGACTTGGACGTAAAACCGATATCTGCCGCCTGTGAACTGACAAACTGATTCACCTGAGCGATACTTTCTCCATAAACAATTTTTGGACTCACCGCCGAATAAAAATCATTTTTCTTCAACACATTCACGGCTTGAAGACCATAAGGCGCCGTCTCAGGATTCGCCAAAGCAATCTTTTGGATATGAGAATCGGCAAGAATTTTGATTCCCTTCGAAAGGTCTACGTCCAGAAAAGTCCATAAGACAAGCGTTCCGTACGCATAAATTCGAGGATCATTATACGTCAACCCTTCGTTATCTAAGATGTTCGGATACTTCATATCTGCCGATAACAAGAGATGGAAGGGCGCTCCATTTTGGATCTGAGCCACAAACTTTCCTGATGAACCGATGACGGGCTTGATCACAATTCCGGTTTTCTTCTCAAACAACGTCTGGATTTCTTCAAAAGTGTATTGGACGTTCGCGGCAACGGCGATGGTGAGGTCTTCTGCAAAAACAAAAACAGGAAAAAACAAAATAACCGCGGCTAAGAATAGAAATTTTTTCATCATCGAGCCTTCAAAACTCCCGAGGACCAAACGTCAAGAACTCCTTCAATGGCCTCTGGAAATGAAATTTTCTCGTGCTCCAGGAATTCCGGTCTCAAAACATAATCAATAGCCCCCAAATAAATTTGAACCGCAAGCGCAGAATGAACTTTACGAAACTTTCCACTCTTGATTCCCTGCTCGATCAATTTCTTAACATTCAGGATCTTTTCATTACGGAATTGAATGAACTGCTCCCACAGGTCCGGGAGCTCCCATCGAATGTCTTGAAAAAAATATTCAAACCAGGGGGCTAATTGTTGCTGAAGAAAAAAAATGCTCTTAGAAATGATCTCTAGAGAATCTTTGTGAGCATCCTCAATGAGAAGAAGCTCATGGTTGATATTTTTCTCAAGACGACCAAAAAGTCCTTGAGCAATTTCGACCTTACTCTGGAAATGTTTGTAGATCGTGTTCTTGCTCATCACCAAATCCTGCGCAATCTCGTCCATGGTCACCTTGCGATAACCAAATTTGAGCATGCGTTTCATGGCCGCATCCAGAATCTGCTCTTTGACAGAATCATTTGATTTCATAACAACCTCCGCCACTCTTACCATAAATACTAAAATCGTATTTAAAGTATTTTACATGAAAAAAATTTTTTGTCAAATTTCATTCCAATGGGAATCGGTACACAGAGCCCGCAGATCTGGCAAGATAAAGATATTTTCCGTCAGGAGAGAACGCTATGGACGAAGCCCCGGCTCCGTCGGGCAAATCCCCCGTGATTTCCTGCCAATCTTGTCCGCCGTTTTGGGTAAGAAAAATTTTACAAGGTGCGCCCTGCCCCCAATGCACAGTCCCAACAGCTAAGCGCTGAGGGTTGTCCGGATCCACAGCAATAGCTACAAGCGCTCTTTTCTTTTGAAAATCCCCAATCATTTTCCAATTTTGGTCATGATCATG
>JANLHA010000359.1 GCA_024653845.1 Candidatus Omnitrophota bacterium
TGTGAATCCGTTGGAGAAAAATCTTTTCGCGCGCAGCAAGTGTTTGAATGGATTTACAAGAAAGGCGCGTGGTCTTTTGATGCGATGACGAGCCTTTCTCAGGAATTTCGTGAGAAATTAAAGAAAGACTTTGACCTTTTCCCTTTAACAATAGCTCAGAAACAGATTTCTAAAGACGGGACGACCAAGTTTTTGTTTGATTTGCAGGATCGCGAGAAGGTCGAGACCGTATTGATTCCAACGGCCAGGAGAACAACCGTTTGTGTTTCGACCCAAGCAGGATGTAAATTTGGGTGCCGATTTTGTGCCAGTGGGATTGGTGGTTGGGTTCGTAATTTGACGGTGGCTGAAATTCTGGCAGAGATTTTACATGTGAAAGAAGAATCCCAGAAACACAAAAGACCATTGTCTCATATTGTTTTTATGGGTACAGGAGAGAACCTGGATACCTATGAAAATTTAATGAAAGCGATTCGGACAATCAATTCCAAAGAAGGATTGAATATTGGAGCCCGACGGATTACGATTTCCACCGTTGGCATTGTTCCTAAAATTTTACAATTGGCGAAAGAAAATATTCAGGTGGAGTTGGCCATTTCTTTGCATGGTTATGATAATGAATCTCGCGATATTCTCATGCCGGTCAACCGCAAATACCCATTTGATGAATTGATGAAGGCTTGTCGGGAATACGTTAAGCAAACAAAAAGACAAATCACCTTTGAGTACATTTTGATCAAAGATGTGACATGTACGGAAAAGGCTGTGCAGAGTTTGAGGAAAGCATTCAGGGGGCTGATTTGCAAAATGAATCTGATTCCCTATAACCCTGTTTCCGAGTTCGGGCATAAAACTCCGAGTTATCAAGAAATGGTGGATTTTAGAAATCAGCTTGAAAAGTTTGGGATCCATGCCACGATCCGCACGCCTCGAGGACGAGATGTTGCGGCCGCGTGCGGTCAATTGCGGCATCAGGCCCAAGTGAGCAGCAAATCGGAGGCATGAAATGTTCGGAATTGGATTTCAAGAATTGGTTGTCATTTTTCTGGTGGTGTTCTTACTTTTTGGGTCCAAAGCCTTGCCAGAAATTGCTAAGGGATTGGGTCAGGCGGTGAAGCTTTTCAAGCGAGAAATCCGTGAAATCAAGAAAGAACTGGAATCCACTAAAGAATCAGAGAAATCTTCAAGTGAAGAAAAAGGATAAATATTTTTTATCATGATGCGATTCCTTCGTTGGCCTCCTGTTTGGGTCTTATTGATTACGACTTTTTTTTATTTCCCCGTCGTACAGAATGGTTTTGTTTTAAATGATAGCAATTTGATCGTTGGATGGGAATTGATTAAGGATTTAGGAAATTTCCCGCGTTTTTGGATTGGCTTCATCCCGCCGGAAGGAGATCCGAGCTACTATTCTCCTCTCAAAACTTTTTTTTACGCTTTGACTCATTTGTGTTTTGGATCCAGTCCGCTAGGGTATCATCTCTTCATTTTAGCTCTTCATTTGCTCGCAACATTTTTGGTCTATCGTCTGAGTTTTCTTTTGTTCAACAACACAAAGATTGCTTTGGGAATAGCGTTGCTGTTTGGGATCCATCCTGTTCATGTGGAATCGGTGGCTTTCATCTCGGGGGGGATGGAGATATTAGGTGCCATATTTTTTTTCTTAGGGTTATATGATTATCTTATTTCTGCGACTTCTCCGGCTGCGGTCGTGAGGGAGGAGAATTATTGCAGAGCGTTATTGTGGTCGTTTTTGGCCATTTTTACATCGGAGACGACTCTGGCATTGCCTTTCTTATTTCTTCTCTCAGAGATCATATTTTACCACCGAAGTTTTTCAAAAAATGCTTGGTTAAAGGCTTTGCAGAGAGCTCTTCCCTTCTTTTTCTTGGTCTTGTTTTACCTTCTGCTCAAATGGCTGGTGGTCGGAAATATGGGGCAGCCGCTGATGGGAAGCTTTTATCTTCATATGATGTTGATGATCAAGGCGTGGGCTAAATATTTTTGGTTGATGATTTTTCCTTTCACGCTCACGGTGAATCATCAATTGGCTCCGGGGATTTTCTCTTTTCAGGCACAAGATTTTGATTCCTATGCTGTCTTATCTCAGTCTTTGTTAGAGCCGGTCACGCTCGTATCTTTACTTATTCTTGTTGGCTTAGGAGGAGGTGTGGTTATTCTCGCCCGACGACATTCTTTGTTGGTTTTTGGTTTTTTCTGGTTTTATCTTGCTTTGTTGCCGCATGTTTTTTTCTCGAACGGAATTTATTTTGCAGAGCGGTATCTTTATATCAGTTCTTTGGCGTTTTGTATGTTGGTCGGTGTAGGAGCGGATCGATTGATCAAATGGATCCAAGAAAACAATAAGGTGGGTGGGCTCAAGATTTTTGCCATCATTTCTGGAATCAGCATCTTAGCATTTTATGGAATCAAGGTTCAGCTGCGAATTCATGACTGGAAAAATCCAGTCACGCTTTATGAATCAGCCGTCAAGACAACACCCGAGAGTGCTGCTCTGCAGGGCGCTCTTGGGGCCGCTTATTTAGATCAAGGAGGGTTTGATCATGCGGTTGAGCATCTTGAGAAAGCGGTAAGTATGAGCCCTCAAGATGAGCACCTCTATCTTGTTCTTGCCGAAGGTTATGGTTATCAAGGCAAGCTGGAAGAAGCCATCCAGGCTTTG